>NZ_JAAXCS010000047.1:0-9594 GCF_013309895.1 Wolbachia endosymbiont of Atemnus politus
TGCGGTTTGACACAGTTTATTTAACACTCCCATAAGTGATTCTGGTAATCATTAATGATAGAAAAATAAACTGTGTATTTTTTCAATAGATTGACTATGCTAAAAACATGCAAAAACGTCATGTAACTGTTTGTCTTATACTACTTATTATAATTGGCACATTATTTTTAGTGCGCCCTATGATTTTTCCATGCTTAGTGTCTATTGTTGTTGCGTATTTATTTAATCCACTAGTAGTAAAGTTTGAAAAGTATAAAATACCGCGCCTTTATTCTGTAATTTTTATAATATTTATCCTGCTGATAGTTTTTGTATTAGCTGTTACATTTGTTTTACCTATTATATATGTTCAAATTACCTCAATATTAAACTTTTTAGTCAGTAAAGTGCCTTCATTGAACCTTAAAGTTATTCCATCTGTGTTAGAATTTCTTAATATAAAAGTAGGAGATGGTTTGTTTAATCACTTATCTAAGAATCTAGCAGAAAATCATGGCGATCCTATATCTTATTTCATACGTGCTTTTGATATTACCAGTAATTTTATAATCCAAGTGTTAATCTCGAGCTTTAGCTTGATTCATACAGTATCATTAGTAGTAATCACTCCAGTAATCTTCTTCTATATATTGCGTGATTGGCCTTGGATTGTAGCAAAAGTTAGTAAATTAGTTCCTGTTCCATATAGAGAAAAAGTGGAGATTATTTTTCAAAAGTGGATTTCATCGTATCTAATTATCTAAAAGGACAGGCAAATGTATGCATTGTTATGATGATCTTTTAATCTGTGGGTCTTAGTATAATCGGGTTGAATCATTCTGTTACTATTGGAATTTTATCGGGAACACTAACATTTGTACCTTATATAGGACCGCTGCTATATACTATTATTGGGTTTTTGAGCGCTGTTACTCAATTTAATGGGTGGTTTGAAAGCACTACTGTTCTACTGTTATTTGGTATTGGACAGTTAATGGATGCGAACATACTGGTTCCTTTGTTAATAGGAAAAAAAGTTCATATGCATCCATCTGTGATTATTCTTGGAATTACTATATGTGCTTCATATTTTGGACTTATGGGTATATTACTTTTTGTTCCAATAATAGCAATGTTTTATGTGTCAGTAGGTTATGCAGTCGATTGGTATCTTAACAGTGAGTTTTATAAAAATGGTTAGCAGAATAACTAGTTTGTAACAAGGAGAGGCTAACCGCAAAATACCTAATGTACTTGAAAACGAATTTTGTCAGGGACGCAAAATGTTTAATGTGCAATTAAATTTATTTAACAACAATCAAACTGATTATAGCCAGCAAAATTTCATCGTTTTAGACGAAAATAAGGATGTGTACAATTCAGTAATTGATGATTTGTCTTGGAAATGTCTGATTCTCTTTGGGCCTAAAGGTTCTGGTAAAACCCATCTTGCTCACATTTGGCAAGCGATGAACAATGCAATTTTTATCAATGTGAACAATTTCATAAGTGAGATGAGATATAGCGACGCTTTTATTTTGGAAGATATACAAAATGTTCAAGATGAAGCAATGTTATTACATTGTTACAACTACATGAAAGAAAATAACAAGAGATTACTCATTACTGCTTCAACTTCACCAAAAAAACTTAATTTTAAATTGAAAGACTTGAGTTCTCGTATATTATCAACTACCAGCGTGAAAATTCCACCTGCTAGTGGGGAATTATTACGAATTATGTTAATAAAGCGATTTTCAGATAAACAGTTAAAAGTCGATTTAAAAGTGATTAATTATATCTTAGCAAGAATAGAGCGTTCTTTTTGCAGTGTTAATGAAGTGATAGAAAAAATAGATAATGAGTCTATGGGATCAAATGTTACTATTCCTTTTATTAGCACTTTATTAAAAAAAGGTATAATATGATTTCCTCTTTATACAGAGCGTATATATTAAAAATTTATTAACATCTGTGGCACTAATACAGAAGTCATCACTTGGTTGTGCTAGCGCTATAAGAAAATATTATGTTATAATAGATATAAGTAGATGCGACTAAGAAGTGGTATATCGTAGTAGAATTCACTTTGTAAGGTGCTTTCTATAGATTTGGTGTTATAATTTAACTATAAGATCAAATCTGAAAAAAAAATTAAGGCGAAAGTTTGTTGTACTTGTTTTATTGATAGGTGCTTTATTTATCTCATATTTTTTAATAAAGAATACTAGTAAAGTTTTCAATCAAACTGTAGTCAAAGAAATAAATATAGGAGTTAGTGATGAAGAGTAAGCAGTTGCAGGATAAAAAAGAAAATCTTTACATAACGTATTACATAGATACTTTGGTGTCAGAAAGGTCTGCTACGCAAAATACTTTAGAAAGTTATCGTTCAGATTTATGCCAGCTTGAAGATTTTTTATTGGAAAGTGGTACTAATTTAGTTAACGCAAGCAAAACTAATATTAAGGATTATGTGAAATCTCTATACACACAAAAGAAATATAAAAGTAGTTCTGTATCAAGAAAAATATCTGCTATGAAAAATTTTTATAAGTGCCTATTTAATGATGGCATAATAGATTTCAATCCAGCTCCAGCTAATGATGATGAGTTGAAAAACCCAAAAGTTTCTCGCCCTTTGCCAAAGTATTTGAGCGTGGAAGAAATGCTTTTGCTAATGGACACAGTCAGAAAGTCAGCGAGCGGATCAAATAAGGAAATAAACAATAGAAGGCTATGCGCTATTTTAGATATCCTTTACTCTTCTGGCATGCGTATTTCTGAGCTGATTAATATGAAATTGTGTGAGGTGTCACATCTAGTAAACAGTAATGACAAAGAATGTTATGTAATAATAAAAGGAAAGAGTGGTAAAGAAAGGCAAATCCTTTTTAACGAGGAAGCACTGCAAAGCCTTAGAAATTATTTATCAATTCGCAATAATCTGATTTCTGAAGGAAAGGAATCAGATTGGTTATTTCCAGGTAATAAATCTAACAGGCCGATTACAAGGCAGAGGATTGGTCAATTGATTAAGGAATTAGCAAGAAAATGTAATATCGATGAAAGTAAAATATCTCCACATGTAATCAGACATTCCTTTGCTACTCATCTACTGGATAGTGGAGCAAGTATTGTGCTGATACAGAAAGTTCTTGGCCATACTAATCTTTCTACAACGCAAATATATACTCATGTTGCTAACAAGAAATTGAAGGACAAATTAACTGATTCACATCCTATCACTCAAGTGATCAATGGTTAAACCTATTGTTTTTAATTTATAATAGAGATAAACTCAAATAAGTTTATCCGAGTTTATGATTTTAGGTTTATTGTTCAATTTATTTCTTATATTATGGGAAGTGTTCTATACTTTAATTGCCCTTCCTGTAATCTTTTTTCCTGTACGTGTAGTGACTATTTTCTCTGTCTACTCAGTGAAGGTTTTATTATTCATGCTTCGTTTATTATGTAAAATTGAATATGAAGTTAGAGGTGGAGAAAACATTCCCAAACAACCATTTGTAGTCGCTTCCAAACACCAATCCCCACTTGAAACTTTTATTTTTATGCTTTTATTTAGAGAAGTAGCTTTTATTTTAAAGCGTGAGCTAAAATGGGTCCCATTTGCTGGTTTGCATTTTATGGCACTAAGAATGATTTTTATTAATCGCTCAGATGGCGTCAGTTCTATACACCATATTATCGAATTAACAAGAATGCGCATAAAAGAAAATAGAACCGTAATAATATTTCCTGAAGGCACCAGAACAGCTGTAAAGCAAAAAACAAAATATAAACCAGGTGTTGCTGCTCTATATAAAGTGTTATCTGTGCCTGTATTACCGGTTGCTTTAAATACCGGTTTATTTTGGCCAAAGAGCATACTTTCCATAAGAAAAAATTCCGGAAAGGCAATAATAAAGATATTACCGCCAATATATCCTGGGTTAAGCAAGGACAAATTCTTGGAAAATTTAGAAAAAACTATAGAAGAGAAAAGTAGCAAGTTAGCCACAGAAAAAACTAGTATTGCAAATTAGTAAAAAAATTTTATAATGAAAAAAGAGTACAGTGTTTTAGGTATTAATATATGGCGAATCATAAGAGTGCTAAAAAAATGATAAAGGTAATAGCAAAGCGCACTTTAATAAACAAAATGCGCAAGAGTAAAACTCGCACTGCTATTAGGAAATTAATTGATATAATTAAGTCCGGTGACAAAGAAAATGTTATTCTAGCATTTCGAAACGCTGAATCTAATTTACACAAGTGTGTAAATAAAGGTGTTATTCATAAAAACACTGCTGCACGTAAAATAAGTCGCTTAAATGCAAAAGTAAAAGCATTCATGACTGCTTAGTGTGATTAACCTAAAGTTAACCGGGCTAATATATACTCTTCAGTTTGTATAGAATTCAAGTGGCTTGAGTGATGGATAAAAAAGCGTTATTAGAATTAAGCAATGGATTAAAAATTGAGCTACCCATATTAAGTGGGACAACAGGCTCTGATGTGTTAAATATTAAAGATTTATATAAGACAACAGGATTATTTACTTACGATCCGGGATTTGTTTCCACAGCTTTATGTTCTTCTGCAATTACATTCATTGATGGGGATGAGGGAGTTCTTAAGTATAGAGGACATGATATAGCTGATTTGGCAGAGAATAATAATTTTACTGCTGTAATTTATCTATTACTCTATGGTGCGTTACCTAATTTAGAGCAACACAAAAAGTTTCTCCTAAAAATAGGAGAGTTATCCAAAGTATCAGAGCAGATTATAAACGTAATTAAAGCATTTCCAAAAACTGCTCATCCTATGTCAATTTTGATTGTATGTTTTGCAAGTTTGTCAGCATTGTACCATGAGAGACATGGTAACAATACCAATAATGAAGATCTAGATTTTGGAATTTCTGCAATAGCGCAAGTTCCTGCAATTGTTGCAATGATATATAGGCATATCAACAATCAGGAATTCATAAATGCTGACAATGAGTTGGGCTATAGTGAAAATTTCTTAAGGATGATGTTTGGCAATGCTTTTGGTAACGATAAAAGCACTCTTTTTGCGAAAGCTCTGGATAAAATATTTACTCTTCACGCTGATCATGAACAGAATGCATCAACAGCAACCGTCAGGGTAGTAGGATCAGCTGGTTCTAATTTGTTTGCGAGTCTCTCTGCAGGAGTTGCTACACTTTGGGGACCGGCGCATGGTGGAGCTAATGAAGCAGTTATCAGTATGTTAAAAGAGATAGGGCAAAGTGGGAATATAGATAAATTTATTGAAAAAGCTAAGGATGATAAAGACCCATTTAAATTGATGGGGTTTGGTCATCGTGTTTATAGAAATTACGATCCACGTGCGCGCATATTAAAAGACACTTGTAGTGAGGTTTTAAGTAATTTAGAACAAAGTAATGAACTCCTCAAGATTGCAAAAGAACTTGAAGAGGTAGCTTTAAAGGATGAATATTTTGTTGTGCGTAAGTTATATCCGAATGTTGATTTTTACTCAGGTATAATAATGAGTGCTATTGATATTCCTTCAAATATGTTCACGCCTATTTTTGCACTTGCAAGAACTACTGGTTGGGTTGCTCAGTGGTATGAAATGATGAACGATAGAGAAACTAAAATTTGTAGACCAAGACAACTCTATATTGGTCAATAAATTGTATCCGTTCAGCCGAAAGCGTTTGCACATGCATCTATGCCCAATGTACGCTGTATTTTTTGAATCTTTTTCACAGATTATAATCTTTTAAATTTATTCTCCATTCTTCAACCACCGGGTTCCCATAAGGAGAGGAGAGTAAAGGTCTTCTTCCATTGATATCTTAACACTTTTTTCTTCTTCCATAGTTGGCGGACGAGTAAGAAAGGAGATCTTTAGTATATCTCTAATGATTGCCATTGGTGTTTGCTCTGCCCCTTCCCCCATGACTAAAACAGCAGATGTTGCCAGGGCATCAAGAAGATTAGTTTGTGTTACTTTAAGTGGCTTGCTGTAAAGGTCTGACTTACCTACATAAGAATAAAGTGGCTTAAACCCACACCAACCAAGAGCAATTCCAGTAACTCCACGACGCATAGGTGTTATATTACTATCTGTAATCAAAACACCAAGATGTTTTATGCAGTGTTTTATCCTAAGATAGCTCCATACTGACATAGCTGTTTTCTGAACATCTTTTGGGTATAGAATATACATTCCATCACCATTTGATTCATCAATACCGGCAGATGGAATTAAGATATCATCTTTCATTGTCAAACAGACACTGCAAGATCCTACATCAACAATTGCATCAGCCTCTCTTCTGACTAGCTCTTCTTTAGAACAGGCAGTTTTGTAAACCACTTGTTTTTGACAAACGGAAATGATTTTTGACGTGATAGCAAGAACAACTTCCTCTCTTAGCAACTTTGAAACATGGTGATCAAGGATCTTCTCTAATGCTTCACCACATTCAATGCGGTGAGTGTAGATTGCTTCAATATGCATATTATATTAACGTGTTAGCCTACATATAGTATAATCTTCCGTTTTGGTGAGAATAATTTTATTCCACCTATCAAGAAGTGCTAAGTTGAAATATACATCACCTTTATAAGATTTATGAATTTCGGTTATAATAAACTCTGAAATTAGATCATGCTCTAAAAAAAGATGCGCTATTTGTCCGCCAATCACGAAGATTTTAGAACTACTTTGGATTGATTGGAATTCTTGCATAGAAGAAACAATAGTGCACTTGATATCTCTGTTAAAACAAGAACTTAACTTGTTACGAGAGAAAACAATCGGAGTACGATCCTTTAGTATGTTTTGAGGTATTGTTTCAAATGTCTTTCTTCCCATAACAATAACTTGTTTGTCAGTAACCTGACGAAAATGCTCTAGCTCACTTGGATAATGCCAGGGCAACCCATTATTTACACCAATCACTCCACTCGGATCAACAGCCATGATTCCAATAATCATCATCCCTGTAAGGCAGCTTGGGCCACAAAAAATCGCATGTGATCGCGCACATTATGCACTCGAAGGAAATCAACCTTGTTGTGTAATACAGATGACGTAGAAATTGTTTCTAAATCCCGGTTAAAGACAAGTTCTGTGGAAAAAGAAGAAATAAATGACTTTCTAGAATGACCCACTAAAACCCTGCAGCCAAAACTTTGTAACGCTTCTATATTGCGCAAAAGCCAGATATTCTGATATAAAGATTTTCCAAAACCAATACCAGGATCAATAATGATTGAGCTTTCATCAAAACCTAGAGCTAGTAATTTGTTAATGCTCTTTTCTGCCCAATGGTTTATGGTACTAACCGGATCAACGTTACCTGGAATAATGTTGTCTTTATGTGGCGGTATGGAGAGTGAATGCATAATAACGATACTACACCCATTGCTTGCAATTGCTTTTAAAGTATCATCATCCAGATCTCCTTTAACATCGTTTATCCAAGCAATGCTGTAGTGTTCTAAAACATTTAAAATAACATCTGGCCAGAAACTATCAATACCAACTCTAATATCACCAACTTTCATATAATGACTAAGATTATCAAGTATTGGTTTTAAGCGTGCATATTCCGCTTTTGGAGTCTGTATCGAAGATCCAGGTCTTGTTGATTGAGCACCAAATTCAACTATGCTTGCACCATCTGATACCAATTGCAATGCTTGTTTCGTTGCCTGATCTGCACCATAATAAAGACCACCATCTGAAAATGAATCGGGAGTAACATTAACAATACCTGCAAGTTTTGGTGAAAGCGTAAAGCTTTTAAAAAAGCAGTCTTTAGTGTTAGGAGTATTATACCCCAACGTTTTGTTCACTATTGCCATGGGATCAAACATTGCCATCAAGTGAAGCAAAAATGGCCTGTTTATCAGTTCTGGGTGAGGAATCTTAAGGTAGGGTGTATCAACTGTTAGGTCATCCCACAACAAAATATCCAAATCAATAACACGAGGTGCCCATTTTTCACAGATCTGTGCACGGCCAATGTCACATTCGATTTGTTTTAGACCTTTTAACAGTTCTTCAGGAGAAGTAAGGCAACTTCCATATACAACCATGTTTAGAAATGGCTTGTCCCACTCAGTTGGAGAACCATTTGGTAAAATAGCCTGAGTTTCCAGAACAATTGAAGATTTTAAATCTTTAAAATAGCGCTTCTTTAGTAATTCTACAGCCTTTTGTAAATTAGAAAGGCGATTCCCTATATTTGAGCCAATAGAAATGTAAATCATTGATTATCTTCCTGCTCTTGCAGTACATTACAATAAGTAAAGAGAACACCTCCATGCACATCAGGAACAGGCGGTGCAACTTTGTGAGTAGTTACTCTTATAGAAGAAATAATGTGCTTTTTTTGCATCAGAAGGTTATTAATGGCTACGTATACATCATGAGTGAAATGTTCGATTAAATTGAATTGCTTGCTTTGAGCGAGAGATTTAATGTTCTGCACTACTTCTAGATAGCAGATAGTATCTTCAAGTCGATCAGTCACAAGCCCTACAGGAGGAAACTTAAAGGTAAAATCAACATTAATACTCACTAATTGGGGATGAAACTTCTCTTCTGCGCTACATCCTAAATGAATCCAAAGCCGTAAATCCTGGATAAGGAGGCTGCATAACGGGTTCCCCATCTTTATATTTTCCTATTCTCTCCTAGTGTTCCTGAAAGTTACTCAAGAGAAGCTCCCCCTCTATCAAAAAATCCCTTAGCAATGTGCATGTGCGTTCATCATTCCATCAAGAAAACCCCATAAGAGCTTCGCTCCTTTTTTAGCACCCTGCATAACCTTGTCTTGCTCTTCCCCGCTTAAATCTGCAATAAGATTTGCACATTCCTCAGAATGCCACTCATCAGCATCCATATGAACGGTAAAAAATTGGAGAGAACGTTCATCATTTATTGAGTAGTGTTTTTTTAGACCCTCAATTTTAGACTTAGAAACCTCTGGAGTTTGATGTTCATAAGCGTAAAGGGCACCCAGACCTGCTGCAAAGCCTGATCGTACGATATCAAAGTAACCATCGACTAATTCTTGTGTCTCCTTAATCTGTGCATCTTTATGAAGATCAGATAGCGTGACACCAAGCCCTTCAGCAAAACGTTGCCATAACTCTGGATGATTCTCATCACCTTGCTCTTCTTCTATTAAATTACCAAGTAAAACTTGTCGTGTTTTCAGATTTGAGCACAAAGAATGTATACCGCTGATATAACGAGGGAATGCAGCAACATGATGATAATATTCCTTAGCATAGATTTGCAGAGCTTCAAGGTTCAATTTTCCTTTATTCCATGATTGGTAAAACTGATGTTTTAATAAATGCAAACCATCTAACTCTTTATTAAGTAATTGAACGAACGTTATAATAACTCCTAAGTTAACACAAAACTATTCTAGGCTATTCATAGACTTGTTAGATGTCAAGAGACATTATACCAATTCTCACTATTAAGAAGAAAATACAATAGACTTCTTGCATAACAAACTTTAGCACAAACGAAGAAACTCCTTGACAAACCCCACCAATCTTATTATCATGCCACTGAGGGTATTTC
>NZ_JAAXCS010000048.1:0-9542 GCF_013309895.1 Wolbachia endosymbiont of Atemnus politus
AACGTGAATAAACAATTCCCCCTAAAGAAATAATAGCAACTTCAGTTGTACCGCCTCCTATATCGACAACCATGGAACCTTCAGGCTCGGTGACCGGAAGCCCAGCTCCAATTGCTGCAGCCATTGGTTCTT
Organism: Wolbachia endosymbiont of Atemnus politus; assembly: GCF_013309895.1. Classification (NCBI taxonomy): domain Bacteria; kingdom Pseudomonadati; phylum Pseudomonadota; class Alphaproteobacteria; order Rickettsiales; family Anaplasmataceae; genus Wolbachia; species Wolbachia endosymbiont of Atemnus politus. Next base: position 133 of record NZ_JAAXCS010000048.1, read on the forward strand.
CAATCAAAAATACTTCATTTGCACCAGCACTTTCTGCTGCATCTTGTATAGCACGTCTTTCAACTGGGGTAGATCCAGATGGAACACATATGATAATGTTAGGTTTATTAACAGTAAGTTTTGTATTTGCACTGCGTATAAAATATTTTAGCATCTCCTCCGCACTTTTAAAATCGGCAATGACACCATCCTTTAATGGCCTGATCGCCTCTATTTCTCCAGGCGTTTTCCCTAGCATCATTTTAGCTTTTTTACCAAAGGCGTAAGGAACATAACTTCCCTTTTCCTTTATTCTTGCTACAACCGAAGGCTCATCAAGCACTATTCCTTGATTTTTTTGGTAAACTACAGTGTTTGCAGTGCCAAGATCTATAGCAATATCGCTAGCAAATAAACCTCTGAAAGTAAAAAGGTTACAAAACTTTCTGGTTAATTTCTGAAAAAATTTCATACACAACTCAAGAAAACGCTTTATTGAGATAAATTATACTTTTCAGACAAGTAGCTAGTACAACACTCAACGTCCAACCCCTTATCTGTTACTTTTTTTAGCAGATCCAAAAAACCACACTTTGCACTGGATATATTTTGGAATAACCAACTAATAAGTAAACTAAAATCTCCTTTTATTATAGCACCTAAAAATTCGTAATGATTTTTCTTAATGAAAGAAAAGATTTGTACAGCGGTAATTAAAGCTATAATTTTAATAGGAAAATATCCCATATTTCCACTTGCCCAATACTCATCTTGAAAATAAGTATCTAGCTCATTTTTAGCTTTTACTGGAATTTTATAATGCTTCATGCCTTCCAGCCATGCATCGTGTAGATCTTTGACCTCTAACGTACCATTTATTATATTCTGTTCTAATCTAGTTCTCAGCATGATATGAGCTAATAGACTAAATTCATCTGCATCCTTCAAAAGAGAAGAAAGATTTATTTTATTGAAAACCAAGTGCAAATTTTCAACACTGCTGGCTTTTGCATTAGTCTTACCTTTTATAGTAAACTTCTCTTTTACGTATGGTTGAATAAACTCAATAAATTCTCTAGATGTTCCAACCATCCTCTCCATGAATAGTCCTTGGGTTTCATACATAACGTGTTTTGTAATTAGACTACTTACAGAATTTTGTGCTAAATATTTTCGATAAATTTCATAACCACTATACCGTAAAAGCAAAAACAAACCGTAACAAAAATCAGATTCATCATAATCTATAGGGTGATAATGAGAGGCATGATATAATGCAACACCCATTTGCTGTAAACACAACGAGCCAAGCTCAATCTGCTTTTGAGTAGCAACTTTCTGTATATTAATAACCCCGTCTTTTTTCTGCTTTTTAATTACTTTTTCTACATTTTCATTAAAAAATTTGCCTACTTTAGGAAATATTTCCTTTATATTCTTTTCTGTGATATCAGAGTCATAGTCAGAAAGTAATGAATCGTATTTCGAACACTTCAATTGCTGCGACTTTATAGAAACCACCTCGCGAACGAGCTTAACCAAATCAGCAAAGCGTTCTTTTAGTTTTTCTAAGTTACTAGGTTCGGATTGAGATAGCTTCCATAAATTTTGGCACTCAACTTTAGCTTTGGACAAAGATTTTACTAAATCAATGGGAATAGCACTGCTGCTTTTATACATCCTCTCTACTAACTTTCGCTGCCAATTGTCAGTGCTCTTTTTATTGCCAAGCGCACCTACTTCTGCTAATGATTCCTTTATTATGTCGTGAGAGATAATTTCATGTCTAATCTCTTCTAGAAGACCCATTTGCTCAACTTTATCCTCTACGTTTAATTGACTTTGGCTTAGTACTTTTAGCGTATTTTCGATATTTTTTACCCTATACAATACTTCCTCTAAGAACTTATAAGATTTCATATTTGTTCATTTTAACATCGTAATAGATTAATAATAAAGTTAACAGTATATTTACTCAAAGTAAAATAAAAAATTGTGTATCCTATGCCTTTACTATATTTTTCTACCAACAGTCCAGTATCTTATTAGAAAATTAATTGTGAGACTGTATAAAAAGTGTTTAGTATTTTATTTTTCTTGACTATATTGCAATATAGAGAGATTATTAACTGCTATTAAAGTTATGCACTATTTTAAAATTTATGGAGGTTTAGTAATGTGGAGTAGATTAGCTGTAATGTGCTGTTTTTGTTTGCTGCTTACCGGTATAAGTGGTTGTCCACCAAAAAAAAGGGTAAACACGGCAAATAAAATGAATTCTGTCGTTAAACAGATGAATGAAAAAAAAGAGTTTTCTTTGATTATGATAAATCTAGTATCGGTGAAGTAGGCGCAGACGTATTGCTCGATGTAATGGAAGTATTGCAGAATAACCCTGATATGAAGGTTACTGTGACTGGTCATACTGACAACCGCGGTTCTTATGAATATAATGTTGCGCTAGGCGAGAGAAGGGCAGATGCAGCCAAAAAATTTATGGTTAGTTGTGCACCTTACCTAGAAAATAAAATAAAAACTGCTTCTAGAGGTGAAACTGAGCCTTTAGTTTACGTACAAGACGATTCTAAGAATTCCAAGTATGAAAAACAGCATGCTAAAAACCGTAGAGTGGAGTTTTCATTCTCTGGAACAAAGAAATAGTTTCTTGCGTTAAAAATCCTGGATCCCAGTGTCAAGCACTGGGATGACAAAAGGGGGCAAACTCGTCATTTCGCTACTTGTTAGCGGAATCTATATTGAAGATACTGCGGCGGTATGACCTACCTGGCTATCAAGAGGCATAATGGAGTTAGAGTTATTATTTCAAAATATAATCAAAGGTTTTGCTCTTCATAACAATAAAGTTGCAGTTGCGGTATCAGGTGGTGTGGACAGTATAACTTTATTGCATTTAATGATTAATTGGACAAAAAAAACACTTCCTGTAGTATTAACAGTAAATCATGGATTGCGTCCAGAGTCTCAAGAAGAAGCCGAATTTGTTGTAAATTATGCAAAAGAACTTGGAGTAAAGGAATCGTTTATATTAAACTGGGAAAAGCAAAACGTCAAAGGTAGTGTCCAGTTACAAGCGCGAAAAGCGCGGTATAAGCTACTAACAGAATGGTGTAAAAATAACGATGTTAAGCACCTACTTATTGCTCATCATAAAGACGATCAAGCAGAAACGTTTCTACTCAGACTTGAGCGTGGTAGTGGTATAGATGGATTATCATCCATGGATCATAAATCTTTTTTTAATGGTGTTCATATATTAAGGCCATTGTTAAATTTTAGTCGTAGTGAAATAGAAAAATACGCAAATTTTCATCAGTTAAAATGGATCGAAGATAGAAGCAATCAGGACTTGAAATACAAACGCACGTTATACCGTAACTTGCTTAAAGCAAGTGATAATCAGGGGGTTTTAACAGAGCGAATATGCCTCACAGCTCTTCACATGAAAAGAGCTGCAAAAGCGCTGGCGCACTACACAAGACTTGCGTTTAATGACTGTGTCAATGTTTATGATCTTGGTTATATCGAAATTAAACTAGATGAATTTTATAAACTGCCAGAGGAAATAGCCTTGAGGCTACTCCTTTACTCTATAATGGCAATCAGCAGTAAACGCTATAAACCAAGATATAAAAGTCTTATTGCAATATTTAACAAAATATTGCAAAAGGGTAACGACGTTCATTGCACGCTGTCTGAATGTCAAATAAGGAAATATAGAGAAAGCATATTGATAATTAGGGAATCATCAAAGATACAGGAAGTATCTGCACGTTTGCCACTCAATGGTCCTATTGAATGGGATAACAGATTTAGCTGCACAATACTTGGCAATCAGGAGTGTTTAGTTACTATTGCTCCGCTAAAAAAAACACAAAAAATTCCTAAATTTTTAAAGGATTATGGTTGCTGCTCTGAAGTTTTTTACTCCTTACCTGTTGTGCTGAAAGATGAAAAAATACTGGCTTATCCCTATATATATTATAAGGGTCAAGATATTAATAACAAGTTTAAATGTATTATAAGCAGTATAATACAAAAAAATCTTGCAATATAATTAGTTAACATAATATAATAAAACTCATCTTAGTGAGGTATATCATGAGTGCGCCAAGAGAAGCGTTTAGAACACAGTTGGTGAAAATCCAACCTAGGCAAAGTCTAGCCAACAGCCTAGAACAGACCATTATGCTACGCAAGGTAACGAGCGTAGTAAAGCTAATGGAATGGACAATACAGGGTACAACGAAAGTGAAGGTATTGAGTCCCGAAATACCTGAAATCATGGAGGTCGACACTTTTCATGCAGTGGAAGACAGCATGAAGGATAACGATAAGGCAAGTTATCACTCACTCCATCGGGATCTTAGGCCGTATCATGTATTGAGATGGATTCTAAATGAACTTGGGAGATCCTTTGTGTTCCTACTAAGGTACGTTAGAACAAGTCAACAAAGACGAGAACTGACGAAAGATACAAAGGAAGTCGGACTGATTGATAGTACTCAGAGTGTGGGAAAGCCACATACACGGGGAAGCGATCAGCAATATAACAACTGGAATAGGGATTGCAATACCAATACAACAGAGGTTGGAGGAATATGCAAAGAAAACTAAACCAGATAGCGGTAAGAGCGAAGCAAGATAAACGAGTGAAATTTACATCACTAGTTCATCTGATAAACGCAGAAAATCTTGCCTTATGTTATAAGGAACTAAAACGCAATAAGGCTTGCGGTATAGACCAGGTGACAGTAGAAGCCTACGGAGAAACCCTCGAAGAGAAGCTTAGAATGCTGGTGGATAGTATGAAGAGAAAGCAATATAAACCGCAACCGGTGAGAAGGGTATATATACCAAAAGCAGGAAGCGAAGAAAAGCGCGGACTCGGAATATTATCTACAGAGGATAAGTTGGTACAGATAATGCTAAAGAAAATATTGGAAAATATATATGAGGCAAATTTCCTAGACCAATCATATGGTTTTCGACCTGGTAGAAGTTGTCACCAAGCGGTTAAAGCATTAGATAAAGCAGTTATGTACAAGCCAACAAACTACATTGTGGAAGTGGACATAAGGAAGTTCTACGATAATATTCAGCATAAATGGCTAATGAGGTGTTTAAGGGAACGAATATCTGACCCAAATCTATTGTGGTTAGTAAAGCAATGTCTTAAGGCTGGAGTTATGGAAGCTGGACATTATAAGACAACTACACAAGGAGCACCTCAGGGAGGAATAGTAAGCCCAGTATTAGCTAACGTATATCTACACTATGTACTAGATCTATGGTTTGAAAAGAAAGTAAAACCAAAATCTAAGGGATTTATGGAGCTGGTCAGATATGCAGATGACCTTTTGGTGTTTTGTGAAAGTGAGGAAGACGCGAAAGAATTTCTAGAAGCACTGAAACAAAGACTAGCCAAGGTTGGCTTGGAAGTATCTGAACACAAAAACAAGGATAGTAAAGTTTGGCAAGAAAGAGTGGTACCAGGCAAAGAGAGAAAAGAAGAAAACGGAAAGTTTCAATTTTCTAGCATTTACGCACTACTGCGGAAGAAGTCGAAATGGCAGGCTGATTATGAGGCATAAAACCTCAAAAGTGAACCTAGCTAGAAAATTCAAAGAAATCAAAGAATAATTGAAAACGATTCGTAATCATACTCGTCTGAAAGACTGGTGGCAGATACTAAAAGCTAAACTAAGAGGACACTATAACTACTTCGGGATTAGCGGAAATTATCGATGGCTCAGTAAGTTCGAGCTGGCGGTAAGGAAGCTAACGTTTAAGTGGATAAACCGGCGTAGCCAGAAAAAGAGCATGAATTGGGAACAATTTGAGCATTACACACAAGTTAATCCACTACCAAAGCCAAAAATATGTTTTTCTTTATATACATAGGAGGTATATCGTGAACGCTATTATTGTGGAGCCGTGTGCAAGAAAGTTGCAAGCACGGTTCTTGTGGGGGAGTCATAAAAATAAAACCCAAGCAAGGGGAACAGGATTATGACTTCTACCAAACCACCATGATCTGCAAAGTGAAATATGGGAAATAAGTAGCAGTAAAGAATTTGCAAATTGGGTGGATAAGCAACTGGAGATACTATAGAGTCTCAGCAATTGCAATTATTAGTCCTTCAGATATAATCTGTTGAGATTTACAAGAGCTTTACGAATGACAGAAAAAGAAGAGCAATTTAGTTTTACATCAGAAAACCTCAAGAAAGCAAAAAAGTTTATAGAGGTGTACCCAAAAGGTAGAGAAGGCAGTGCTGTTATGCCTTTACTATACTTGGTTCAAGAACAATGCGGATGGGTTCCTGAATCTGCCATGCGCTATGTTGCTGATATGCTGCATATTCCACATATTCGTGTATATGAAGTGGCAAATTTTTACACTATGTATAATTTAAAACCAGTGGGTAAATATCTGATACAAGTTTGTAGAACAACTCCTTGCTGGTTATGTAGTAGCGAAGAAGTTCTAAATACCTTTAAAGAAAAACTAGGAATCAATATTGGTGAAACTACTAAAGATAATCTGTTTACTTTAAAAGAAGTTGAATGTCTGGGTGCATGCGTCAATGCTCCAGTTGTGCAGATCAATAATGATTTCTATGAAAATCTCACCCCTGAAAAAGTAGAAGATATCATAACAGAACTCTCAAGCAAATAGATGAAAGAAGAGTTCTCATTTAGGGTAACCAAGCAATCAGGTTCTGCAAGAGTTGGCACAATTAAAACTCCAAATGGAAACATAGAAACACCAGCATTTATATTTTGTGCAACCAAAGCTGCAGTTAAGGCTGCAGATATCGAGAGAATCAGTGAAACAGGTACTCAGATAATACTTTCCAACACCTATCACCTCATGCTCCAACCGGGAGAGGATACTGTTGCAAAACTCGGTGGTTTGCACAAGATGATGGGATGGAATGGCCCAATGCTGACTGATTCAGGTGGTTACCAGATATTTAGCTTGGGCCATGGATCAGTTTCAGAAGAGATAAAGGGAATAAGAAATAAGCAAAAAACTCTGATCAAAATTAATGAGGATGGAGCAATTTTTCGTTCTTATATCGATGGTAAAACTTATTGTGTGACTCCTGAGAGATCTATACAAATTCAACAAAAATTAGGTGCGGATTTAATTCTAGTCTTAGATGAATGCACACCATTTCACGTTAGCGAGGAATACACGCGAAGATCAATGCTCATGAGCCATAGATGGGCTGAACGCTCCTTGAATGAATTTGAAAAAAATAATAATGGCAAACAGGCACTGTATGGAATTAGCCAAGGCGGAGTATATCAAGATCTGCGTAGAGAAAGTTGCGATTTTATCAACAAATTACCATTTTTTGGTCAAGCAATAGGCGGATCACTTGGTCAAAGTAAGGAGCAGATGTATGATGTAGTTTCCTTTACTATGGAGCATTTAAAAAAAGATAGGCCTACTCATTTGCTTGGCATTGGTGGAATTGTGGATATCTTTCACGCAGTAGAGCTTGGAATTGATACATTTGATTGTGTGCATCCAACTCGCCTGGCAAGACATGGTGGTGCGCTTGTTAAAGTGAAAAATAGAAATTCTATTGCTTCAAAGTGCAAAGAGCATATTAATTTGCGAAATCAACAATTTGAGCTAGACGATAATCCAATTGAAAGTGACTGTTCATGTTTTACCTGCAGAAAACATTCGAGAGCTTATATACACCATTTATTGAAAGCTAAGGAACTGCTAGCCTACACTCTCATTACTATTCACAACGTTTTCTTCATGAATAAACTGATGGAATCGATAAGGCAGGCGATATTAGATGATAGGCTAGATCAGGAGAAAAATAACTGGGTTAGTGGAATGTTGTAACCTTGTCTCTTCTTAAGTCTTCTTTCCACACTGTTGGCTTTTCTTTCTTGTTATCTTTTTATTAACTTTGAAAGTACTGTAGTAAATAATTAATCTATTAGTGTTAGCCTTTATTCTTAATTGGTAAAAATTATGAGGTGAAGATATGGCTAAAGAAAACAATACTCTATTAATATTCGATTTTGATAACACTATCACTGAAGAGCACATGCATAATGCTTTCTCCAGGTTAGGGAGAATAGACTTTGATTCTGATGCGGAAAATGCAGTGACTGATCACAATATAAAAGATTTTCTAAAAAATACAGGTGGAATAAAAAATGAAGAGGGGCTGAAATCTGTACTGCAGTCTGCACTTTCAAGTGGAATAGAAGTTAATATTGCATCATACACAGGATATCCAAATGCTGTGAAAAGGGTTGTAGAAAATCATTTGGGCTTATCTAAAGAACAGGCAGACAGTGTTTCTGTATTTGGCGGATTTCCAGCAGATTATGATACCCAGTTGAAAAGCTCAGCTCTAAAAGAACAGCAAAATCAAGTTGGAAAAAATTTGCACATCTGTAAGGCAATTGTGGAGTATAAGAATAATCACAATGGTCAGCTACCAAAAACCGTAATGTTGGTTGATGATAGTACAGACACCATTAAAAAGATTGATGAGTTTGTTGAATCAATGAGCAAAAGAGAGGGATGGCTTAAAGAAAATGGGCTGAGTATTGAAGAGATACAAAAAATCAAGTTTGAAGGCGTACAGGCATCTATGAACAGAAATGGTAAAGTGGTAGGAGATGCTAATTATCTAGAAAGAGTACAAGAATTTATTAGTACCAACTTAGTGCAAGAACCTATATATGCTACAATTAATAAAAGCACTTTTTCTTTACAGGAAGAAATGGAAACAATTAAGTCTGTTCTTATTAACACTGGTCATAAATTAAAGAATGTTCAAGACCTGTTTAAAGAGGAGGCAATAAGGGCACTTAAAGAGCAAGGCTATGGTGCAAGTAGTAAGGAGAGAAAAGAAATTATTGTCAAAGGGAGTAAGCAAATAGGTATTCAGAAGGTCCAGGAAATAATAAAAGATGCTTCGGATCGAGTAATAGAAGGATTTAAAGCATCAAAAATAGTACCGGAGGAAAGTACATACCAAAATCTTCAAGATATTCAGAATGCATTAAAAGCGCAAGCGGGACCTGTACATCAATCATCACTTCCTCGAAAAAGGAAATCAAGTGATGGCATGGGTGCTGATGGTGAGAATAAAAAACAAGATATTAAACCATCCGAAGCACAAGCAAGATCAACACGCCGTCATGCAATGATGCTTGACCCTCAGCAAGTAGACTCTATACTTCAGGATGCGTTATCACCATTGTTTCCTAAAGAGAGAAAACCAAATAATTATATAGCTGATAGCAGTGAAGATAAAAAACAAGTACATGAGCAGGCCTTCAGTCTAGCGGAGGGGTATGAAAAAATTAAAAATGCTTTTCGAAGCTATTCTGAAGAGTATGGAAATAGAATAATAAGAGCT
>NZ_JAAXCS010000049.1:0-9158 GCF_013309895.1 Wolbachia endosymbiont of Atemnus politus
TAGTATTAGAGCATATAAAACCTCTCTATAGCCTCATGCAGCAGCACGATATGGAGGAGTTACTCCATTATTATCTGTCTTATGAATATCAGCTCCTGCTAGCATTAGAGCATATACTACCTCTATATGGCCCTTCCAGTAGCCCAATGTAAAGGAGTTAATTCATTCTTATCTTTCTCCTCAAAATTAGCCCCGTGCTCTAATAGAAGTTTTACTACCTCTATATGACCATTTCCAAAAGCCCAATTTAAAGGAATGTATCCTTTATTATCTGTCTAATGAATATCAGACCCTGCGTTTATTAGAGTGTTTACTACCTCTATATGGTCACATCCAGCAGCTAAATGTAAAAAAGTGCATCCTTCATTATCTGTTTTATGAATATCGGCCCCTGCGCTTATTAGAACTTCTACTACCTCTATATGGCCCTTTTCAACAGCCCAGTGAAAAGGAGTATGTACATACTTATCTTTCTCCTCAATATTAGCCCCGTGCTCTAATAGAGCTTTTACTGTCTCTGTATGGCCTTCACAAGCGCCAAATGCAATAACGTAAAGCTTACATTACCCAAATCAAATAGGTGATTTATATTGAACTTTTCCTTTTCCTTCTCTTGATATATATATTAATGTTCTTTTAAAAAACTCATCTTTTATTTTTTCAATCACATTACTCTCAACGTTTACTGTTCTTAATATTTCTTCCCACTTGTAAAAATCCATAGCTTTCTCCAGTTAAAAATATAAAATAATCTAATATAATAATTATATATATTATTTTAAAAAATACGAAAATTAAAGGTAAGTTTTGATAATTCATTAAAAAATATACCACAATTAGTGCCACAAAAATTTCAATTATTTACTCTTTTGAAAACCGCAAAAAAGTACGTACCTTTGTGAGAACTCGTTGGGCAAAAATAGGGTTGGGGAAATAGAAGCCTAAAATTCTTGTACCGAAGCTAGTTAAAATGGTTCGTATGTAAATTTAGTAAAGGTAAGCTAATATAGCTAGTTTTATCGTATAGCAAAGTCACTATAAATAGTTCGCACAGGTTGCGCGGTATTTGGGAGCGATGTTGATGGCTGGGGAGCTACAGTTAGATGTTCTGGAGGAAATGATTGCCCAGCGCAGCAAACAGGAAAGTTAAAATATTTTACAAAAGTTTTTGACATTAAAGGTCTAAATAGAGTATAATTATGACCTTGGTTTGGTAATGAAAATATCTGACATTTTTACTCTCGAAGAAAAACTCAAAAATTTTCAACTTAAGTGAACAAAAGGGATGGGATGAAAAAATCCATAGCTACCTTATTGGACTTTATCAATAGCAGAAATACCGTCACTCTTGAAAAAATTCTAACTTCTTTTGGGATTAGGCTTGTAGGACCAAAAGCAGCAAAATTAATAGCCAATCATTATAAATCTTATGAAAATTGGTACGAGACTATTGCTCAAATTTCTTATGGTAGCGAGGTTTCTGATCGATTGATGAACATAATAGGCATAGGCGAAGGGATTATAACTTCCTCAGAAATTGATCATAATCTTTTGAGGAGTGAAAGCAAGAACAATCATCTTACGCTCACAATATTTCCATATTCGTCTACATCAAGCAAAAGACCTCTCTACGACCCATCTTTTTGGCAATACAGCAAAATTCGCTTCGTTTTATTAGTTGCACTCCAATAGTTGCTTTTATTTCCTATATATCAGCGATTATATTCAGAGATTTAGCATTTTTACAGCACTGCTACGCTTCTGCCGTTGTTATATGAACCTTTTGCGTATCTTCTGCGCTTTACACCTGAATTTTTTTTGCCTGCATCATAGCTCTTTCTTTCAGCAGTATCTGCGTTTTTAACACTTTGAGCATCAATTACTGGTTTTCTCTTTCCTACCATTGTTCTTTCTAACAAATTTTACGTTCTAAAATACTTTCTGCTTGGTTTTTCGCTCCATTTTTTATAATAGTCGTTCTCCATTTTGGAAACTCTTGTGCTCCACTGGCAGCAGCTTCTTAGGCACTCCACACAATACATCATAAGTTTCCTTGGCTTTGTTTTTTTTCTACAGGATTCTAGATCTGGTAAAATTTTCTTAAATTTTTCACGACTTTGGTTCTCATATATCTAATTTACATATATTATCTCCTACTTTTTTCCTTCTCTGAGATCATGTACAGGTTCTAACACTCATTTTTTAATTATTCTTAGCTTACTTTTTTAAAGTGTCAGATCAAGTCTTATTTAGTACAGCTTGATGGGTACTTTGTTTTTTTGTAAACTGTCTGAAACAGTTCCGAATTATTTTAACATGTACAAAATACACTGTGTATTTTTTTTAATAGATTGACTATGCTAAAAACATGCAAAAATGTCACGTAACTTTTTGTCTTATATTACTTATTATAGTTGGCACACTATTTTTAGTACGCCCTATGATTTTTCCATGCTTAATGTCTATCGTTGTTGTATATTTATTTAATCCACTAGTAGTAAAGTTTGAAAAATATAAAATACCGCGCTTATATTCTGTAATTTTTATAATATTTATACTGCTTATAGTTTTTGTATTAGCTGTTACATTTGTTTTACCTATTATATATGTTCAAATTGCCTCAATATTAAATTTTTTGGTCAGTAAAGTGCCTTCGTTGACTCTGAAAGTTATTCCATCTGTGTTATAATTTCTTAATATAAAAGTAAGAGAAGCTTGCTTGATCGCTTATCTAAGAATTTAGCAGAATATTACAGCGATTATATATCTAATTTCATACCTGCTTTTGATATTACCAGTAATTTTATAATTCAGGTGTTAAGCTTAAGCTTTAGCTTAATTCATATAGTACCGTTAGTAGTAATCACTACGTTAATGTTTTTCTATGTATTGCGTGACTGGCCTCTGATTGTAGCAAAGGTTAGTGAGTTAGTTCCTGTCCCTTACAGAGAAAAAGTTGCAGATTATTTTTCAAAGTGGATTTTATTGTATCTAATTACCTAAAAGGACAAGCAAATGTATGCATCGTTATGATGATATTTTACTCTATAGGGCTTAGTATAATCGGGTTGAGACATTATTTTGCTATTGGAATTTTATCGGGAACACTAACATTTGTACCTTATATAGGACCGTTGCTATATACTGTTATTGGGTTTTTGAGCGCTGTTACTCAATTTAATGGATGGTTTGAAAGCACTACTATTCAACCATTATTTGGTGTTGGACAGTTAATGGATGCAAATATACTGGTTCCTTTGTTAATAGGAAAAAAGTTCATATACATCCAGCCGTGATTATTCTTGGGGTTACTATGTGTGCCTCATATTTTGGACTCATGGGTATATTGCTTTTTGCTCCAATAATAGCGATGTTTTATGTATCAGTGGAATGTAAAACCGAATTATAGAAATGGCTAGCAGGTTTTTTGTACAACTAGTTTGTGATAAAGAGAGGTGAACCTCAAAATACCCTTTAGAGCGAATTTTGATACACTTTCAGAGATGAAAGATGTTTAATGTACAATTAGATGTATTTAACAATAATCAAACTGATTATTGCCGGCAAAATTTCATCGTTTTAGACTAAAATAAGAATGTGTACTCAGTAATGGATGATTTATCTTGGAAATGTCTGATTCTCTTTGGGCCTAAAGGTTCTGGAAAAACTATCTTGCTCATATTTGGAAATCGATGAACAATGCGATTTTTATCAATGTGAATAATTTTATAGGTGAGATGAGGTATAGCAACGCTTTTATTTTGGAAGATATACAAAATGTTCAAGATGAAGCAATGCTATTACATTTTTACAACTACATAAAAGAAAATAACAAGAGATTACTCAATACTTCTTCAACTTCATCAAAAAGACTCAATTTTAAATTGAAAGACTTGAGTTCTCGCAAATTATCAACTACCAGCGTGAAAATTCCACCTGCTAGTGGGGAATTATTACGAATTATGTTAATGAAACAATTTTCAGACAAACAGTTAAAAGTCGATTTAAAAGTGATTAATTATATCTTAGCAAGAATAAAGCGTTCTTTTTGCGGTGTTAATGAAGTGATAGAAAAAATAGATAATGAGTCTAAGGGAACAAATATTACTATTCCTTTTATTAGCACTTTATTAAAAAACGGTATGATATATGATTTCCTCTTTATATAGATCGTATACATTAAAAATTTATTAACATCTGTGACAATAGTAAAGAAGTTACCACTTGGTTGTGCTAGTGCTATAAGAAGTTATGTTATAACATATATAAATAGATGCAACTAAAAAGTGGTATATCGTAGTAGAGTTCACTTTGTAAGGTGCTTTCTATAGATTTGGTGTTATAATTTAACTATGAGAACAAATCTGAAAAAAAAAATAAGACGAAAGTTTGTTGTACTTATTATATTGATAAATGCTTTATTTCATATTTTTTAATATGGAATACTAGTAACGTTTTCAATCAAACTGTAGTCAAAGAAATAAATACAGGAGCTAGTGATGAAGAGTAAGCAGTAGCAGGATCAAAAAGAAAATCTTTATATAACCTATTATATAGATATTTGGTGTCAGAAAAGTCTGCCAGCAAAATACTTAGAAAGTTATCGTTCGGATTTATGCCAACTTGAAGATTTTTTATTGGAAAGCGGTACTACTTTAGTTAATGAGAGCAAAACTAATATTAAGGATTATGTGAATCACTATGCACACAAAAGAAATATAAAAGTAGTTCTGTATCAAGAAAAATATCTGCTATGAAAATTTTTTATAAGTGCCTATTTAATGATGGAATAATAGATATTAATCCAGCTCCAGCTAATGATGATGAATTGAAAGACCCAAAAGTTTCTCGTCCTTTGCCAAAGTATTTGAGTGTTGAAGAAATGCTTTTGCTAATGGACACAGTCAGAAAATCAGCAAGCGAATCGAATAAAGAAATAAAGGGTAGGAGGTTATGCGCTATTTTAGACATACTTTACTCTTCTAGCATGCGTATTTTTGAACTGATTAATATGAAATTGTGTAAGGTGTCACATCTAGTAAACAGTAATGACAAATGTTATGTAATAATAAAAGGAAAGGGTGGTAAAGAAAGTCAAATCCTTTTTAACGAGGAAGCACTACAAAGTTTTAGAAATTATTTATCAATTCGTGATAACCTGATTCCTGAGGGAAAATAATCTGATTGGTTATTTCCCGGTAATAAACCTAACAGGCCGATTACAAAGCAGAGAATCGGTCAATTGATTAAGGAATTAGCAAGAAAATGTAATATTGATAAAGTAAAATCTCTCCACATGTAATCAGACATTCCTTTGCTACTCATCTACTGGATAGTGGGGCAAGTATTGTGCTGATACAGGAAGTTCTTGGCCATACTAATCTTTCTACAACTCAAATATATACTCATGTTGCCAACAAGAAATTGAAAGATAAATTAGCTGATTCACATCCTATCACTCTAGTGATCAATAGTTAAATTTATTGTTTTTAATTTCTAGTAGAGATAAACTCAAATAAATTTATCTAGGTTTATGATTTCGGGTTTATTGTTCAATTTATTTTTTATTTTATGGGAAGAGTTCTAAACTTTAATTGCCCTTCCCATACTCCTTTTTCCTGTACGTATAATAACTATTTTCTCTGTCTACCCAGTAGAGGTTGTATTACTTATGCTTCGTTTACTATGTAGAATTGAATATGAAATTAGGGGAAGGGAAAACATTTCCAAGCAACCTTTTGTAGTTGCTTACAAACACCAATCCCCACTTGAAACTTTTATTTTTATGCTTTTATTTAGGAAAGTAGCTTTTATTTTAAAGCGTGAGCTAAAGTGGGTTCCATTTGCAGGTTTGCATTTTATGGTACTAAGAATGATCTTTATTAACCGCTCAGATGGCATTAGTTCCATACTCCACATTATCGAGTTAACAAGAAAATAAAATGCATATAAAAGAAAATAGGAACGTAATAATATTTCCTAAAGGTATCAGACTGGCTGTAAAGCTAAAAACAAAATATAGACTACGTTTTGCTGCTCTATATAAAATATTATCTGTTCCTGTATTACAAGTTGCTTTAAATACCGGTTTATTTTGGCCAAAGAGCATGCTTTCCATGAGTAAGAATTCTGGAAAGGCGATAATAGAGATATTACCCCCAATATATCCTGGGTTGAGCAAGAATGAATTCTTAAAAAATTTAGAGGAAACTATTGAAGAAAAAAGTAGCAAATTAGCAACAGAAAAAACTGGTATTGAAAATTAGTGAAAAAATTTTATAATGAGAAAAGAGTATTAATATTTTTAGGTTAGGTATTAATATATGGCAAATCATAAAAGTGCTAAGAAAATGATAAAGGTAAGAGCAAAGCGCACTTTGATAAATAAAATGCGTAAAAGTAAAACTCGCACTGCTATTAGGAAATTGGTTGATATGATTAAGTCTGGTGACAAAGAAAATGTCATTCTAGTATTTCGGAGCGCTGACTCTAATTTACACAAGTGTGTGAATAAAGGTGTTATTTACAGAAACACTGCTGCACGTAAAATAAATCACTTAAATGCAAAACTAAAAGCATTCATGACTGCTAAACCTAAAGTTAACCGGGTTAATATATACTCTGGAGTTTGTATAGAATTTAAGTGGCTTAAGTGGTGGATAAAAAAGCATTGTTAGAATTAAGCAATGGGTTAAAAGTTGAGCTACCCATATTAAGTGGAACAACAGGTTCTGATGTGTTAAATGTTAAAGCTTTATATAGGACAACAGGGTTATTTATAGACATGATTTAAAAAGTTTCTCTCAAAAATAACGGAGTTATCTAAAGTATCAAAGCAGATTATAAACGTAATTAAAGCCTTTCAAAAAACTGCTCATCCTATGTTAATTTTGATTGCATGTTTGCAAGTTTATCTGCATTGTACCATGAGAAACATGGTAACAATATCAATAATGAAGATCTAGATTTTGGAATTTCTGCTATAGCGCAAGTTCCTGCAATTGTTGCAATGATATATAGGCATATCAACAATAAGGAATTCATAAATGCTAACAATGAGTTGGGCTACAGTGAAAATTTCTTAAGTATGATGTTTGGCGATGCTTTGGGTAACGATAAAAGCATTCTTTTTTTGAAAGCTCTGGATAAAATATTTACTCCGTCAGGGTAGTAGGATCAGCAGGTTCCAATTTGTTTGCGAGTCTCTCTGCAGGAGTCGCTACACTTTGGGGACCGGCACATGGTGGAGCCAATGAAGCAGTTATAAGTATGTTAAAAGAGATAGGACAAAGTGGGAATATAGATAAATTTATTGAAAAAGCTAGGGATGATAAATACCCATTTAAATTGATGGGGTTTGGTCATCGTGTTTATAGAAATCACGATCCACGTGCGCGTATATTAAAAAACGCTTGTAATGAGGTTGTAAGTAATTTAGAACAAAGTAATGAATTCCTCAAGATTGGAAAAGAACTCGAAAAGATAGCTTTAAAGGATGAATATTTTGTTATGGGAAAGTTATATCCGAAGTTGATATTTACTCATGTATAATAAAGAACGCTATTGATATTCCTTCAAATATGTTCACGCCTATTTTCGCACTTGCAAGAACTGCTGGTTGGGTTGCTCAGTGATATGAAATGATGAACGATAAAGAAACTAAAATTTGTAGACCAAGACAACTTTATATTGGTAAATAGATCGTTACCGTTCACGGAGATAAGGAGATTTACAAAGTCAGTATAAAAATGTAAAGAAATAAGAAGCTGAAAATGGAACGGGTAAGTCATAATAAGACTGAAAGAAAAAGTTGTGAAGTATAACTCAATGAAGAAAAAGGCGCCCGTGCGCGAATATTGTCATTCTTCCTCAGCAGCTCATGATTATACAGATCGTCAGATCAAGTCTAAACTATTACCTCCTCTCCTGTCATTCCAGCGCTGGGATCCAGTTTTTTTTAATCAAAAAAATTATATTTTGATAGTTGGTTTACCAAATTCATTACCTATTGTAAGATCTGGATTCCAGTGCTGGAATGACAGCCCTTTCTTATCATCCCAGTACTGGGATCCAATTTAATAATAAATATTTAAGAAATTTACTAAACGAAGAAAAAAGGCAAAAGAATCCCTGGTCATTATCTATTTCCAGTATCGGCGTTCTTTAAGTATTAAACCCTGCAATTTAGCTGCATTTGACTGCAACTAACCTTAGTTTAATGTTTAAGAAATTTACTAAACAGTAAAAAAGGCAAGAGAATCCCGTATTAGAAGTTGCTCACTTTCTAATCCTGAAAACTGGCGTATTATACTGTCTTAAACAGCGCGTTTAAGCTTGAATAGGGAAAGACCTAGAAACATAGGTGAATTTTATAAAGACATAAGGTGCACATAGTGCAAAAATTAAAAAATAAGATGCCAACCTCGGTATACTCCTGTCATTTAATCTATACAGACGAAGATAACTGAATACCACCAATATTATTGTAATGAGATTGGAGGGGGTTGTCAAGTAGTTTTATGGCCCAGTACTTGGGTGACACCCTTTTGGTAGCACAATGTTCGTATAGCTTACACACTGGCATTTGTTGTACCTTGGCAAAATAGATGTTCGTACAGTTATGGAGTTTGCTAAGGTTGCCTGAACGGGTATGCGATCACCTGTATTTATAACTGTTAACAATAAATTTAAATGATATTATACCATCCATGGTTGATTTTATGTTGAATAAGTAAAGCTGATCTCAATGGTCTGATTTTTCACCTGCTAATTTTGCTCAATTGTAAAAACTACAGTGGCATTTCCAGTAAATGTAACTAAGTCCTTGGTTAACCAGTCGATAGATAATGTTATGACATTTATGTTGGTAATTTTTCTTTTGGATGAAGACTAATTACCAGCCTCATTGTTCACTTTTTCTTGAAAGTCTTGATAGGTTTTATGTGTGGAATTGTTTTTTATAAAAAATTTTTGGTACTCTGGTTCAACAACTTTATTAAATTCACATATTTCAACATATTTACCTGGCTACGGAAATATACTCGTCTTTCTTTTTATTGGAACAAAGCTTATGCATTACAGTAAACTCATCCTCTGTATGATTTGTATATTTCACAAAATTTAAATATTTTTAACAGGAAACAGCAGGTATAACATTC
>NZ_JAAXCS010000005.1:0-24703 GCF_013309895.1 Wolbachia endosymbiont of Atemnus politus
TGTGAAAAAATTTAAAAGACATGTAGCCCCAATAATTTATATAATCCGCCAATAAATACTTTAAGTTTTTTACTAAATTTTTGTCATTGAATCCGCGCGGATCAAAAACAAGTTTTGAGTCAGAAATGTCCTGAATGACATGATAATAAGATTAGTGGGGGTTGTCAAGGAGTTTCTTCGCTTCTATTGCTAACACGCTGCCAGAAGTTTGTTATGCAAGAAGTCTATTCTCTATGGCAAAGTCTCTGGCCAGAAATAATGAACCGCAAATCAATATGGTTTTGACGTTTTGGATGGGGGTTTTTAGTATGTGGTTCAATATGGCATCGCTAATTGACTCGCATTCGATAGTACTTATTCCTATATTATTGGCTCCCTTTCTGATTAACTCTGTATTTGTTGCTTTAGGCTCAGACTTAACACAAACCGCACATAGTAGCCTGATATATGGTTTTAAGTGTTCCAAAAATTCTTCTACATTTCTGTTACGGGTAACACCAAAAATTATATAGATACCCTCAGCAAAATTATCCTTTACCCACTCAGATAGCACTTTAGCACCATCATTATTGTGCGCACCGTCTAAAAATAATTGCCAATCTTTCGGTAATAAAGAAATTAAATTGCCCTCTTTTATAAGCTCTAGTCGTGCAGGCCAGTAGGTATGCTGTAAACCCGAAGCGATATCCTCTTCTCCAATATCAAACCCACACTTTCCACTCAAAATGCTACATGCTGCAATGGCGTTCCCTGCATTAATTATTTGATGATCACCCTTTAAAGAAGGTAAAGGAAATTTTATTGATTGAATAGCCGATTGGAAAACCATTCTACTGTCTTGTTTACTACAGTTCCACTCAAAGCCTCCTCTATATAAAAGAGATTTTTTATTTATTGCATGGAATTCTAGCGTACTCATTATAGATTTTTCTTGTGGTGCTATTACACAGGGAACATTAGGTTTCATTATTCCAGCCTTTTCACCTGCTATAATCTCCACAGTAGGGCCAAGATATTCCATATGATCAAATGCAATGGAAGTAACGATTGTTAGAATTGGATTATCTATAACATTTGTCGCGTCAAGTCTTCCACCCATACCTACCTCGATTAAAGTGACGTCAGCTTTATGACGAGAAAAAGCTAAAAAAGCTACAACAGTTGTAGCTTCAAACAAAGTGATAGGCTGATCTGCAACTACAGTACGGTATTCTTCTAATAAGCTATATAATTCATCATCGTCAATATAACTACCTGCAACAACTATTCTCTCGTTAAAATTTACTAAATGTGGAGAAGTATATGCATGAACTTTGTACCCCGCTGCTTGCATTACACACCTCACAAATGACAATGTTGAGCCTTTTCCATTAGTTCCAGCTATGTGAATTATTGGGGGCATTTTTTTTTCGGGACTGCCTAACTTACTTAGAAAACTTTTTACGCGCTCAAGAGAAAAGTCTTTTGGCCTGCTACCAAGCGGCTTAGGCCAATGAGGCATGTATATCATAGATTGTTATTGCATTTTAGTTCTTCTATCACACTCGCTATACCATACGTATCAATTTTTTCACTGAATTGAGAACGTTGATTAATAGAAATACTTATCCCATTCATTTCAACATCGCTTATTAAGAAAGATTTGTCATTTTTAGTAACTTTAAAATTAATATTTGTAAATTCTTCGTCGCCATAAGAAAATCTTGTACTAATCAAGCAAGTTTCATCATCAATTGCTCTTGAGCCCATTATAATCATTTCGCTATCATTCATGTACTTATACAAAATTTTAATGCACAAACGCTTAAGATACACCTCATATTCTTTTAAAAAGCTTTCTCTTTCTTCCTGGGTAGTCAAAGTCCAATGTTTTCCCATAACAAATCGGGATATTTCTTTGAGATCAACATTATTTTGAATGATCCCCTGAAGCTTTTTATACATATGTTCCCGATTTTTTTTGTTCTCCTTTGTAGATATGCTATCCACTTGTTGCTTCATAGCGTGTATAAAAATTTTGTGATCTGCACAACTAGTGTGAGCACTTGAAGAAATCACAATAAAAGCAATAATGATTAAAACTTTAGTAATATTCATAAGGTACATTTATTGACCATAGCACTCAAAATACAAAGTTTAATAAAGGTTGTTAATTTAACTGTTGACTACAATATACCTATAGACATGACTTGTGTAAACTAGCTATAATTTATAAGGGTCTGTTCTATACGTTATGAGTTAAGTTAAGTTTCCCGAGCGATAATTTTCTAGTCAAGGGAATTGCCTCTATTAATTTCACTGAAATTAATACGTGATGCCCACCTTAACTTTAGGTCTCAGGAATCTACTAAGACTGACGGTAGATACGGATCCCATTCCAATTAGTTTATAATTTATGCTCCACCAATATGAAGAACAAGATACTTTTTTCTGTTCACCCAATGAAATATTTCAGGTTGTAATTGACGTTGAGAAGTATCCTGATTTTGTTCCCTGGTGCAAAGCTGTTTATATAAAAGAAAAAATTGATAATCAAATGGTTGTAGATCTCCTAGCAGCTTTTCATGGGATCAAAGGAAGATATACGTCAGAAGTAACCTTTCTTTTTCCAAATGAAACAAATGAGAGTTGGATAAAAGCTGTATCATCAAATGGAATATTTAAACATTTATACAATGAATGGAAATTCATTCCTATAGATGAAAATAAAACCATGGTGAAGTTTTATATAGAATTTGAATTTAAATCTAGTTCACTTTCGACTCTATTAAACTCAGTATATAAATATACACAAAGCAAAATAATTGCCGCATTCAAAGACAGAGTTGAAAGCCTTGCTGAGAAAAAGTTATCTTGACATTATTTATATAAATGTATAACTTTTTTAGCAAGTTAGCATTCATATTACAATGATTTTTAGATTATTGCTTTTATTAATTTTCATCAGCGTTAGTTCTTATGCAGTTGTTAAGCATGACTTGTCCAATACTCAAAAAACTGATGAAATAACACCAAAAGAACTACTATCACCATTATCTGACGATAAGTTATTAGGAGATCCCAAAGCACCAATTTTAATGATAGAGTATGCTTCGCTTACTTGCTATCACTGTTCTCTCTTTCATAAGGAAGTTTTTCCTAAGATTAAAGAGAGATATATAGATACAGGTAAAATGTTATATGTATTCCGTCATTTTCCTATGGATTATAGAGGATTAAAAGCTGCAATGCTAAGCTATTGTTACGAAAAGGAAGAAGACTATTTTAACTTTAACAAAGCTGTTTTTAATTCAATAGATTCATGGAACTACTATAATTTAAGTGACTTAACTGTATTACAAAAAGTTGCTGCTCTAAGTAATTTAAAGCAAGACACGTTCAATCAATGCATCGACGATAAGAAAGTAATGGATAAAGTCATAAACGATAAATCACTGGCAATTAACAAGCTTAGCATTACAGGTACTCCAATATTTTTCATCAAGCCTAACAACAATAAATCGTATGTGGAGCATAATAAAATAAAACATGAAGGGTATAAAACACTAAAATACTTAACTAATGTAATAGATGAGCTATATGAAAAAGCTATAGTGAAATAATACCACTGTAGCTTATCACACAAAAGACCCCTACGTTGAGCTATCGTTTTTCATAACTGCTTGTTGTTTTTTACGCTCAAACTCTCTTTTTTTACTGTGCCAAGCGTAATAATACATAGCAATTTTATTTTCTATTAATATTATTGTTCCATCATAAAACTGAACCATATCCATAACTTTTTTTTGGGCTTCATCAAAACGTTCCTTATATTTCTCACGATAGGCTGGGTTGTGCAGTAATGCAACCCCTTCATCTTTGTTAGACTTTTTATTTAACGTTTCAACTTCACCAGCAATATTATAAGACATATAACCCCCTCTAATTGATTACGAAAATTATATTTTAATAAAGAGAAATGCGTGTGAGCAATCCCTCTAATTCTAGTATGACAGTCGATTGACTATTATACCAGTTAATTATAATATTAATAACAATTTTTGTCACTTAAAATTTTACGCTGTAAAATAATAACACAAAATAAATGTTTTTACTACTTCTAGCTAATATATATTCTATACAAATTAAATTTTAATGCAAGACATGGCACGCAGTAGTTCTAGCACAAAACTATCGTACATAAGAAATTTATTTGCAAAGGAGTGCAAAAAAATAGAGGAGCTCTGTATTCTAGAAAAAAAGAAACACATTCAAATTAGTGCTGAAGAAGGAAAGCTGTTAAGTCTGTTTATAAAAATTTATAAAGTAAGAAGTATCGTTGAAATTGGCACATTATATGGTTATTCATCGATTTGTATGGCAAAAGCTCTACCTGAACATGGCCATATATACACAATAGAAAACAACCCTGAGCACTTAAATATAGCAAAAAAAAATTTTAGTGCTTTTAACCTGAGCAATAAAGTGACTGTAATAGAAGGCAACGCGTTAGAAAAATTGAATGATTTATCAGCGCAAGCACCATTTGACATGATATTTATCGATGCTAATAAGGGTGGTTACCCTGAATATTTAGATTGGGCTGAGTTGTATATTAAACAAGATGGACTAATTGTTGCAGACAACACTCTATTGTTTAACACAGTATTTTTGAAATCACCTCCAAAAGAAGTATCAGAAGAATCATGGTATGCTATGAGAGAATTTAATTATAGATTATCAGATGAAAAAAAATATTACTCTGTGTTGATTCCAACTGATGAAGGGATGAC
Source organism: Wolbachia endosymbiont of Atemnus politus (assembly GCF_013309895.1). Taxonomy (NCBI): domain Bacteria; kingdom Pseudomonadati; phylum Pseudomonadota; class Alphaproteobacteria; order Rickettsiales; family Anaplasmataceae; genus Wolbachia; species Wolbachia endosymbiont of Atemnus politus. Next base: position 4,773 of record NZ_JAAXCS010000005.1, read on the forward strand.
TGTAGCTTTAAAGCTAACGTAAGTTAAAAATCCAAATCGGCATAATGTTTAGGAGGAGTTAAACCAAGAACTCTCTCTAATAGCATCTCACGAAAACAAGGCCTTGATTTAACAATAGAGTACCATTCTCTTAAAATTTTACTTTTTTCCCATGGAAAACTATTTACATAGTCCATCACAGAAATATGTGATGCTAAAGTAATGTCAGCCAAAGTAAATTTATCGGTTGCAAGCCAGACATTTTTGCTAATTAAATATTCAATGTATTCCATATGACAAGACAGGTTATGTTGAGCTGCATGAAGAAACTTAGAGTCAGGGCTGTGTTTAATGATTACTTTCTCGTTTATAATATACTTAGTAACTTCATTATAAAATTTATTATCAAACCAATTGATTAATGCACGTATTTTAGACTTAACAACAATAGAAGAATCCAGCAATCTGACATTGCTGCTGTAAGTTTCTTCTAGATATTCACAAATAGCATTGCTGTCTGCTATGATAAAATTATTATCTATAAGCACTGGTACCTGCCCAGTTGGGTTAATCTCCGCAAATTCATCTCGCTTCTCCCACGGATTTTCGTGTATTAAATCACAACTCAGCTTTTTTTCCTTTAGAAGAGCTCTAACTTTTCGCGAAAACGGACAAAGAGGGAAGTGATATAAGATCATAATTAATTTCTATATTAACTTATGTAACCCCAACTAATCATAGGCCAATATAGGATATACCTTGCTAAATAAAAAAAAAAGTATAATATTTCATAAGGTATGCAGGCAAAAACTCTGTAACTTGGTCAGGTCAGAAATGAAGCAGCCATATCAGAACCTTTTTGGGTTGCATACCTATTTCATTATTTGTCTTACTCTAAGCTGTGAACATAGCATTAAAATATCGTCCTAGTAGTTTTAAAGATCTAGTAGGTCAAGATATATTAGTGCGTATATTAGAAAACGCTTTTACTCTCAACAAAATCCCGCAATCTATACTACTCTCTGGTAGTAGTGGAGTTGGTAAAACTACCACAGCAAGAATAATAGCTTTATGTTTAAATTGTTCCTTAGGGCCAACTTTTGAACCTTGTGGATCATGTGATAATTGTCTGGCGATAAAAAATTCAAGCCATCCGGATGTGATTGAAATTGATGCGGCAAGTCACACTAGCGTTGAAGATATCAAAGTAATCTTAGGAGATATTTGCTATTCACCTATAAGTTCTAAATTCAAAGTTTACATTATAGATGAAGTACACATGTTATCCAGCAGTGCATTTAATGCATTACTTAAAACCCTAGAAGAACCACCATCCAGTGTAAAATTCATTTTGGCAACTACAGAAATAAAAAAGATACCAATAACTATCATTGCACGTTGTCAAAGATTTGATTTACATAACATTCCTATAGCCAAAATAGTAGAACGTTTGAATGACATTGCACAAAAAGAAAATTATCTCATTGAAAATAGAGCATCAGAATTAATTGCACACCACTGCAGTAATTCAATGCGTAATGCCTTATTTTTGATGAATCAAGCAGTGCTATATAGCAAAGATGGCACAATATCTATCAAGAATGTGATAGATATACTAGGTCTAGTGGATAAAGATATTATATTTGATCTGCTGGAAGCAATATTAAATAGTGATTTACAGAAAGCTCTATCGGTATTCGATAAGGCAGTAAAGGCAGCAAACCCACTTAGTATCTTCGAAGGTCTATTGCAAACAATCCAATTAATATGCCGTTTTTTGATTACAAAAGAGATCGATAGTTCAATTATGGAATGTGAGAAGAACAGGATAAAAGACTTAAGTGCGAAAAAGTCTTTAATATTTTTCTCAAGATTGTGGAAGGTGTTGCTAAGGGGGGTTCAAGATATAAAAGCTTCAACGTGTAATGATATTGCTGCTGAAATGACGTTAATTAGCCTCTGTTATCTCTCTGATTTACCTTCTCCCGAACAGGTAGTTAAAAAAGTTCTTGCGCAGAATACACAGCAAAGGAATATGCGTAACATAGAGAGCACACAGCAAAAAAATTACGATTTTGATAAAATTCTCCAACTATTACGACAGAATAACCAAATTTATCTTTACAAACAGCTATGTAGTAATCTACAATTAGTGGATTGCAAACCTGGGTACTTAAAATTAAAAGCCGTATCTCAGCTAGGTAGTAACTTTTGTAGTGATTTAAAAAACTATTTAAATCAAGCTACTAAGCAAGAATGGGTGGTTACAGTTGATACAGGTTATGTAAACAGGGAGGTAAGTTATGTATCTGCAGTCAAGGGTATACTTGAGACGTTTAAGGGTGCAAAGGTAGTTAATATAGAAAATAAGGAGTGAGTTGTGGATTTTAGTCAAATAATGAAGCAAGCGCAAGAGATGCAAAAAAAGCTTGCAGAAGCTCAAGAAAAATATATTGGAAAAGAATTTCAAGGTATTTCTGGTGGCGGCAAAGTCTCTGTGTTAGTAGAAATTATAAAAATAGGCAGTTATAAAGTCAAAAAGGCAAACATAGACTTAGAACTTATGAGAAATGAGGAAAAAGATATAGTAGAAGATTTAGTAACAGCAGCGTTCAACGATGCCATTAAAAAGGCAGAGGAAGACATGACAAATGCAACTTCTGATCTTGCAGGTATGATGGGTCTACCACCTGGATTTAAACTTCCCTTTTAGAGGTTTCTCTGTATTGCTCTCTGATATTTCTGACACCACTGTTTTATATAGTGCACTTGAAATATCACACAAAGATGGGGGAAGCTGCAGCAGTGAAAAAGTGGGGCAGAGAGTAAAAAAATACCAGAGTCAGACAAGAAATCAAAGGTAAAAAAGTCATATAATTTCATTTTTTATTAATAAAATCTTTACTTTCCCCTAAAAACTAGTTTAAATGTCAAATATTTTATGTTATTAAGTTAGTACTTGACTTAACTTTAGTTTTTTCTTAAATTGCTAGAGTGGAATTTTAATTTTTTTTAACGAGGACAATTATGCATTATAAAAAGTTTTTTTCAGCAACCGCTTTAGTAACGTTGCTAAGTTTATCAAACGCTGCTTTTTCAGATCCTGTTGGTCCAATAGCTGATGAAGAAACTAGCTACTACATTCGCTTGCAGTACAACGGTGAATTTTCACCTTTTAAAACAAAGATCGATAACATTACAGTTAAAAAGGGTGATACTACTGTTACTGATGTTGATCCTTTCAAAGCTTCTTTTATGGCTGGTGGTGGTGCATTTGGTTACAAAATGGATGACATCAGAGTTGATGTTGAGGGACTTTACTCACAGTTAAGCAAGTATACTGATGCAGACATAACAACTGAACCAGGAGTTGCAAATGATTTATCAGTAATGTCAGGGCTAGTTAACGTGTATTACGATGTAGCAATTGAGGATATGCCTATCACTCCATATGTTGGTGTTGGTGTTGGTGCAGCGTATGTCAGTACTCCTTTAAGAGAGGCTGTTGGTGATCAGAAACATGGGTTTGGTTTTGCTTATCAAGCAAAAGCTGGTGTTAGCTATGATATAACTCCAGAAATTAAACTCTTTGCTGGAGCTCGTTATTTTGGTTCTTATGGTGCTCACTTTGATAAAGATGCTAGTGCAGGCAAAGACAAAAGGGAAATAAAAGTTCTTTACAGCACTGTTGGTGCAGAAGCTGGAGTGGCGTTTAATTTCTAGTCTCTCTGCAACTCTTCTTGTCGTCCCAGTCTTATCATTCAAGTAACTGGTGCTGGGACCTAGAAAAAAGAAATGTGAATTCCAGTGTTTCTATGCACTGGAATGGCACTGTTTACCATGTGGACTGTATGATGTTTGTGCAGTTGTACGTTACATGCTGGCAGCCAGCGTTAAGGCATCTAAGCGATGCAAAGGTATATAATTTGAGCTTTTTTTAAATTAAAGCTTGAGTTTTTACTAGAAAATCAATATATTATATGCATGGAGTTTTAATTTAAGTTGTTATGTTGACCCCAGCGGTGAGCTTATGTATCAGTAGTAGCACTAATCTCATGCAATATATTGCTGAAGTGCGAAAATTTCCTATGCTGTCTCAAGAAGAAGAGGTACGACTAGCAAAAAATTGGCACCTGTATAACGATATTTCTTCTGCTCACAAGCTGATTACCAGTCATTTGAATTTGGTAGTGAAAATTGCAATGAAGTTCAAAAATTATGGGCTATTATTGATGGACCTGATCATGGAAGGGAACATGGGTTTAATGCATGCAGTGAAAAAATTTAATCCTGATTTAGGGTTTCGCTTTTCAACTTATGCGGTGTGGTGGATTGAAGCTTCAATAAAAGACTTCATATTGAAATCTTGGTCATTTGTGAAAATAGGCACAACTCAGGCACAAAGAAAACTATTTTTTAGTTTGCGTAAAATAAAAAATAGAATTTTACGATATACAAACAGAGAAACTTTAAACAACGAAGAAATAAAAGCAATATCAAATAAGCTTTCTGTATCTGAAGGAGACGTCGTACAGATGGGTTACCGTCTAGCTTGTAAGGATCAGTCGCTAAACAATTGTATAAAGATAGGTGATGATTCCAAAAAGGAGTTGCAAGATATAATCCCGTGCAATTCGATCAGTCAAGAAGCAACTTATCAAAATCATGAAGAGAAAGAATTAAAAGAAACAATTCTAAACGATGCATTGGCAAACCTTAATGAGAGGTCAAGAGACATTTTTATCAGTAGATATTTGTCTGAAAATACTCAAACTTTAGATAAGCTCAGTAAAAAATATGGCGTTTCAAGAGAAAGGATAAGGCAGTTAGCTGAACAAGCGATGAGTAAGGTAAAACAATATATACAATCGGAGAGTTCAAAATTTGGTTTGCATGCGTAGTTTTTTTATATTTTTTATACTTTTTTCAGCAGGCGCTCTTGCATCAGTTAGTGATGTGCAATTGAAGGAAAAGTATAAAGATTGGCTTGTGTATACTGCATCGGAAGATGGAGAAAAAGTGTGTTACATCGTATCTTATCCTAAGAAAAAAAGCGAACATTATACAACCGATCGTAAGCCGTATGTAATGGTCAGTTATGTTGATAAAAAAGCAGATGAGGTAAGTGTCACTTCTGGCTTTCAGTATGATAAGGAACCTGTAGTTCTCAATATCGATAAAAAAGTTAAATATACATTACCTATCATCCAGGGAAATCTTGCGTGGGCAGAGCATACAAAAACAGATCAAGATTTAATTCTCAAGATGAAGCAAGGATTATCAATGGTGGTTAATGGAAAAATAAAAGCAGCAACTATTGATGACACTTATTCTCTACTTGGCTTTCAAAAGGCATATCAAAAAATGCACGACTTGTGCCACGCGAAGTAAACTATGACCTATGCAAGCAAAACTTGGTAAATGTTTTCCATTATATCACCGCAAGCAATCATTTTTTCTTCACCTGTATCCATATCTTTAATTTTTAAAGTTTTACTGCTCAACTCTTCATCACCAAAAATAAATGCAACTTTAGCATCCGCTTGATTTGCTTTTTTCATTCGAGTTTTAAGCGTTCCGCTGTATTCATAGATCACATACAAATCATTTTTGCGTAACTCATTTGCAAGTGTTAGAGCATATTCTTCAGCCTCTCTACCGATTGGAATTAGGTAAATGGGTCTCTCTTTTTTCGCGGAATAATTGATTAATTCCATTATGCGCTCAATCCCCCCTGCAAATCCTATTGCTGGAGTGTGTTTTCCACCTACTGAAGACACTAGATTATCGTATCTTCCTCCTGCAAATACCGCCCCTTGGCTACCCAAATCTTCTGTAATAAACTCAAACACTGTGTGGCAATAATAATCCAAACCTCGAACTAGTTTATTGTTTACGGTATAAGGTATGTCAAGAATTGTTAACCCATTTATTATTTGTTCAAAGAAACCTGAGGACTCTTTCATATAATAATCACTGATTTTAGGTGCACCAGAGATTATTTCTTTATCTGTCTTATCCTTAGAATCTAATATCCTAAGTGGGTTTTTAATCAATCTATTTTGACTATCTTCTGATAGGTCATTTTGAAACTTTTTAAAATATGATATCAAAGCTTCTCTATATTTGGTTATCGTCTCACTATCACCTAAAGAATTAATTTCTAGCCTTACGTTCTTATTGATGCCAAATTCAATTAACAGGTGTTGAGCAAGTGATATCAATTCAATGTCAGCTTTTGGATCTTCCATACCAAAAACTTCAAAATTTACTTGGTGGAACTGCCTTTGCCGCCCCTTTTGCGGTCTTTCATAGCGGAATGCAGGTCCTGTTGAAAATAATTTTATCGGCGTTTGTAGTTTTTTTTCAATGAGTAACCTGACAACCGCTGCAGTGAACTCAGGACGCAAAGTTATGCTCTTTCCTCCTTTATCATTGAAGGTATACATCTCTTTATTGATGATGTCCGAACTATCACCTAAAGTCTTTGTGAAAACTTCTGTATATTCAAATATCGGAGTCTGAGCAGGTAAAAAACCATATAGGTTTGAGATTCTATTTGCTGTTTGCTCTATGTATTTAAACTTATACCATTCATCAAACAGAAGATCTTTTGTTCCTCTAACTGTTTGATTAGTCATAGTGTAGTCTCTATACCTGAAATTTCTGGTATGTGATAACACAGCATATTTTGTACTCCCTGCTTAAGAGTAATTGCAGCACTTGGACATCCAGAGCAAGCTCCTTGCAGCTCAACATAAACTATCCCGTCTTTATAGCCACGAAATTTGATATCACCACCATCTTGAGCGACTGCAGGTTTGATATAACTTTCCATTAATTCTTTTATTCTATTTACAATTTCTATATCACTTTCATCAAAAAACTCTTCCTCCGATACGTTATCCCCTTCTTTATCCAGTGCTTTTCTGCCAGAAGTGAAGTGATCCATAATCGTAGTTAAGATTTCTACTTTTAGTATATCCCAATTAATCCCATCCGGTTTTGTTACTGAAATAAAATCATGACCAAAAAATATTCTTATCACATGTTCTATTTGAAAGAGGTTTGCTGCTAGTTTAGAATTTTTTATTTCACTCGCACTTGAAAAATCAGCCGTTTCTCCTTCGTTTAAAATTGCAAACCCAGGAAGAAATTTTAGCGTGTTTGGGTTCGGTGTTTCTTCAATTTGAATGAACATGTTGTTTACCGTGACGACTATAATTGTTACTATTTAATCATAAAATGATAAAAAAATATACATGTCATTCATCTTTTTTCTTTTTTTAGTATTCATAATAATCACATTTGTTTTACCTAGCGTTGTTGTATTTCTTCTCTTCCTAATAAAAAGAAATAATGTAAGTTTCATGGTGAACTCTATATTAAGTAAGTTTTTGAATGAACTTAACGGTAGTAGAAGTCATACTAAAAATTACACCGGTGATAACATGTCCAAAGATGAGGCATTAAAAATACTGGGACTGAATTCCGAAGCAAGCCAAAATGAAATCAATAAAGCGTATCAAAATTTAATGAAATTAGTCCATCCAGACAAGGGAGGCTCGGAGTATTTTGCGCAAAAGTTAAATGCAGCACGTGATAGGTTGCTGAGGAAACAATAACTACCTCAATGCTATTTTAATTTATAAAAATATTGTCGACTTGTGTACAATTAGAAAACACCTTCCAAAATTGGAAGGAATCACAGGATGACGTAGAAAAGCCTGTATCCGTTCAGCCAATGGCGTCAACTTAAGAGAATACATTAGCAAACTCTCCTAAAGATATGATGGCGTTTAGGCTTATCTACTTTATTGCGGCTATACAATCTTCCCGGTCGGATCTTAACTTTATAGCTAACCCAAGAAAGGTTTACCTGAATGCTGAAAGATAAAATCGATAGCCGAATTAATGTAAAAGACAAGACTTAATCTGACAGACAAGAATTAACTGACAGAAGAATTGAAAACTAATATCAGAAACTTGTTTAATGCTACTAATGTTTTTCTGAAAAGCAATATGTTTGCTATCAAAAAATGTCTGCGTAGGTGTTTTGCCATAGCAATATTTACCAGAGTGAGGCCTTACCTCATTGTAAGAACGCAACCAATGATCAACATCTATCTGCAGATCTTCCAAAGAATTGTAGATTTTCTTTCTAAAGATGACGTTATATCTTGCATAGTTCTATGAAATCTTTCACATATGCCATTAGTCTGTGGAGAGTTGGCCTTGGTTCTAGAATGATCAATATTTTCAATTCCCAAATATAGCTGATAAGCGTGATTTTCAGGCTTACCACAATACTCTGTGCCTCGATCTGTAAGAACACGTAACAATGGTACGTTGTGCTCATCAAAGAAAGGTATCACCCTGTCATTTAGCAAATCAGCAGCAGTAATTGCCGTTTTATCTGTGTAAAGTTTGGCAAACGCAACCCGAGAATAAGTATCAACGAAGGTCTGCTCTTCCTATACCTTTGCTACATAATAGGTATCTTGAGAACCCAAATAACCTGGGTGTTCGGTATCAATTTCACCATGAGCTTCTCTTTGTTCTTTTGCTTTCTCAAGAGCTGCAAGTTGCTCTTCTGTTAAAATTTTGAGTTACTTTTGCTTCCAGTGCCTTAAGTCTCTTTTTGAAAGTTTCGAGATCATTTCTCAGCCATACAGATCTTACTCCACCTTGGGAAATTATTATACCTCTTTTTCTTAGCTCATTTGCAGCTCTTTCTTGTCCATATGCTGGAAATTCTGTTGCTATGCCAATTACTGCTCTTTCTATATCTGCGGAAACTCTATTCGCTAATAAAGGTTTTTTCTTGCTTATTTCATGTAATGCTTCTTCTCCTCCATTTTCATATAACTCTTTGAACCGATAGGATGTATCTCTTGAATATCCATCACTTTGCATGCTTGAGATACATTTCCCAGTTAGTTCTAACAATCCTAGTTTTGGTTTTAATATTTTTGTTTGTATTGTACTCATATCTAACACTCCTTTCTTTTATTATTTTATAACTTACTTTTTTAAAGTGTCAGATCAAGTCTAAACTATTACACCTTACAACAATGCATCTCTTCATTCCTGCCAAGTCATATACGTATTCCTGAAAAGCTAGCCCATACGAGGGAATTATTTTGTCAATATTATTTTGATCTTCACCTATTTCCAATATCGCAAACCCATTTTTTTTCAGGCACCTCTTTAATATTGGAAAAATACTCAAGTAACAGCTCAAACCATCAATACCGCCATCAAGGGCAATTCTTGGCTCTTTTTGCACTTCAGCTTGTAGGTCTTTTAGTTTGCTTCTTTTAATATATGGAGGGTTGCTAATTATAAGATCAAACAAGCCTTTGCACTCTGTCCATGACCTTGGAAATACTTGGGCTCTGCCAAGTAAATTATGTTTTTTTATGTTCTGATAGGCAACTCTATATGCTTTTAAACTTTTTTCAAAACCGATACCAACAGCATATTCATATTCACTAAGTACAGATATCAATAAACAACCTGTACCTGTGCCAAAATCTACAACTTTTAGCCTTTGCTTTTTGTTTGGGTAATATTTCAACACTGCTCGGATTATTGTTTCGCTATCTGGTCTTGGATCCAAAACATGCTGGTTAACTATGAAGTTTTTACTCCAGAACTCACGGTTACCTATTATTTGCGATATTGGGTGCCTTTCCACTCTTTTTTTCATTAATTTCCAAAATAGCTGTTCTTTTTCTATCGGCACTTGATCAGCGTGGTTCATAATTATGGATGACCTTTCCACACCAAGAACATGCTGCATGATAATTTCACAGTCCAAATACGGTGATTCAACTTTATGTGATGATAATAGTTTTGATCCCTCTTGAATTAAAGCGCTGATCGTCTTCATCATTCCAAAAATTTGGAGCTAGTTTAGAATAACTGCATCAGATCCCAGTGTCAAGCGCAGAACTGTACGAACATTGCAATTTCCGGAGGGTGTCATCCCAGTGCTTGACACTGGGATCAATGACACCAAGAGAAGGTCTTTTTAAAAGGGCAATATGTTTAGCTAGCAAAATGGAAAGTAAGACCAGCCTCTATACCGTGTGTGGCAAACAATCCACTGCCTATATTTATATTTTCCTGTTTTGCAACTCCGTCTGGTGGACTGTTTTTAACACTGTCATCCAATGTCGATTTTGCTCCTGAAGTACCGGGTTTCACTTCTCCCAACAAATCTGCCTTTAGCTCATGATTCGTACCAAAGGCACCAAAATGTCTATATCCAACATGCATATTTACACTTTCATTTATGGAATAATCAAGACCAGCTTTTAATTGATATGCAGGTTTTATTGACGCCTCTCCAAATATCTTCATCCTTGTTAAACCGACTCCAGCCCCAACATAAGGAGAAAAGGAGAAACTATCATTCTTCAAATGATAGTAGGCATTGGCCATTACAGACATGTTTTCAATTTGGTCATTATCTACTTTAGTATCATATATATATTTTTTTTCACTAATTTCTTTGAGATACGATACACTCATTTGGTTGCCTTCTAATCCGACATTATCCGCTTTTATAGAAGAATACATTCCTTCCAATTCAGCTCTATAGCTATTGTTACCCAACTCTCCTTCATAACCAAACGCTACACCTCCAGCAAAAGGTGGATTATAGTCTCCCTTGTATTCACTTGGTTTTTGACCTTTTATCTTGTCCGGAACGTACATTTCGTCCACAGTCACATGTTTACTTCCTTTAGCCGCTTCGACTTTCAGTGAACCTATGCTATTAAAAAATTGGCCGTGATATCCACCACCGAAGTAAAATCCTTCTGTTTCGCTTGCAAAAGATTGTTGCGACAACAATAAAGCAAATGCTGTAACCGCTAATGTTTTTTTATTACTCATTACTATTCCCCTACTCAAAATAGCTAATTTAATACTAATTAATTAAAAATGGCTTAATGTGAAAAGCTTAATATAACTTGTTTTCTGAGCCAAAAAAATAGGTAAAATTAACCTTTATCTTCGGCTTTGTTATCATTTTTTAATTCGTCGTCAATATCTTCATCATCAAATTCATCCTCTTCGTCATCAAACCCATCATCGTCTCTTTCTTCTTTAAATTTATCACCACCTTCAAATTCATCCTCTTCGTCGTCAAACCCGTCATCGTCTCTTTCTTCTTTAAATTCATCACCACTTTCAAATTCATCCTCTTCATCATCAAACCCGTCATCTTCTTCATCTTCAAACTTGTCGTCAACATATTCATCATCAAGATCTTCCTCTTTAAGCTCATCGTTAATCTCTGATTCATCATATACTGCATCTTCGGTTTGAGTTTCAATAGGATAATCAGCAGTAGTAGGCCCTGCGATAGCATTATTTTCTTCGTTATTAATCTTATCTTTGCTAGCACCAGAAAAAACTTTATTTGGATCATATGGCTCTTGTGTAGGCACAAAAGTTGGCTTGTGCAGTTTCCTCGTAAAGGTGCTATCACTGTAGTACAAAATCTTCTTTGATTTAATTGGGTAAGTCGACTCTATTAAAATTATCTGCTCATCACGTGGCAACATAATAATCTCTTGAGGCAGCAGCAACGCTCTCTGTGTCTCAGAGATATGCAACGATCTTGAAGCAGGATTCAAATCTAAAAATTTAGGTTTATTCAACGATTCTTGTTGCACAGTTTTGTTTCCTATAAGTTGCGATATTAAATTAGCCGTCTCAATGTTATTGGCTGCAAAAGTTATTCTATACGTTGAGTTTGATAAAAAGGAGTTCATTCCTGCCTCTTCGTATATTCCTTTGAGCTGCTCAGTATCTTGAACAATTAAGAATAATCTGACTCTATAACCACGAAAATATGCAATGCCGGTTTGAAATTGTTCCATTTTTCCAAGTGTGGGAAACTCATCCATTAAAAACAACACGCCATAAGGCTCATCATCTGACGGTAATTTTCTACACAAAAACTCAGTTGCTTGCTGATAAAAAACCTGCATTAGAGGTCTTAACCTAGTTAAGTTATCAGGAGTTAAGCCGACATAAACTGTAGTTTTCTTCTTTTTAAAATCTAAAATATTAAAATCACTCGTCGCAGTTGCAGTATCAATCAATGGGTTTGCCCACAATTCAAGTGATGAGTTCATAGTTGATACGACACCTGATCTTTCCTTGTCAGCTTTTTGCAAAAAAGCTGCAATGTTCATGTACGCCACAGGGTGTATTATTTTACCCATTGTATCAAGAGCAACAGCGAGATTATAAACCACGTCATCACTACGCATCGTACGCACAACTTCACCAAAAGACTTAACTTTCTCTGGCGCAGCAAGTAAGTATAATACCACTCCAACAAATAAACTTCTTGCCTCATTTTGCCAAAAGTCTTGTTCAGGCATGATTAGGTTAGCTATTTTCTGCACATCGTCAACCATCTGTCCAGGTTTTTCACTAATCCATTGTAATGGATTATAACAGTGGCTTATTCCATCTGGCTGTGCCGGATTCCACACATATACTTTTTGTCCTTGTCGTTCTCGCCAACCACTTGTTATTTCATAGTTTTCTAACTTTATGTCGTGTACAATTACCGAGTCAGTCCAAAATAATAAATTAGGAATTACAAAGCCAACACCTTTACCAGAACCTGTAGGTGCAAATAACAACGCATGCTGAAACCCATCAGCAATAAAGTAGCCTCTTTTGTCTTTACCAAGCAATAATCCTTTTTTGCTCCTTAGCCCTGCCTTTCGTATGTCTTTCTCCAATGCCCACTTCGAGTCTCCGTGGAGCGATTCTTTCTTTTTAAACGGCCGCCACTCAATTATCCTCTCTCTTAAATTCCACAAGATAATCATTAAAACAACAATAGGTATTGCAGAAGATGCAATTAATTTAATTTTGAGCTCGGGGCTATATAATTCTGGATTATGCCAACAATACTGTATATGATCAAAAATCGTTGGCCAAAGGGCTTGAGGAAAAGGCGCCAAGCTAGGATTAATTGCCTTAAAATCTACACCATCTGGACCATCAACAAACAGATAAAACAGTATACCAGATAAATAGAAGCAAAACTCTAGTACACTAAAACCTACGATACCCCCTATCAGAATATTGCGTAGATGATTTCCATTACTCATAAACTACTTTTTCTTATTACATAGAAATTTAAGCATTTTCATTCGAAGATCTAGTAAATAATATTTCAGAAACGCTTCTTTTTCCCCCGCTGGTCCTTTTTAGTTGAATGACAATATCAATCACATTCCTAATGTATGGTATGATCTGATCTGGGGGAATACCGAGGTTTGCTTGCATAACCATCAATTTTATTTGCTCAAGGGCCATTACTGGACTATCAGCATGAAGGGTTGATATCGATCCTGGGTGACCAGTGTTTATTGCCCTGAGAAAACTAAAAGCTTCCGCTCCACGTAGCTCACCAACTATTATCCTATCTGGCCTTAAACGTAAGCACGCTTCTATCAAATCTTGAGTAGTCACTTTTGCCCTACCCTGTCCTCCTTTGGAGGCAATCAGATGTACTCTATTGGGATGATCACTCAAAACGATTTCCCTTGCATCTTCAACGGTAATGATTCTTTCTTCAGCTGGAATAGCACGCAAAGTAGCATTAGTAAAAGTAGTTTTACCAGTAGAAGTTCCACCACTAATTATAATATTTTTCTTATTTGTTACAGCGTATTCTAAAAACTCTTTTATTTTCTTCTGCTTTAATAGTAAATCCAGGTGACGGTCCACTGGATTATCGGTTACTTCTATAACAGTTTCAGAAAAAGCCCCCATCTTTTCATAATCATCCAATGCCAATTGCATAGAAGAAGGTTTACGAATCGACATGACCACTTTATCAGGCTCACATGCTGGAGGAAACACTATCTGTATACGATAACCATTTGGCAATGTAGCTGAAAGCAGCGGTGCTTCTTCGCTCAGTTTTTGTTCTGTAGCTTGAGCAATCAACCTGCTAAGAGATTTCAAATGATTAAGGTCAAATATTTCTAATTTTTCACATCTTATTTCACCACGATTTTCAATCCATACTTCCTTTGGCTTATTTATTGATATTTCATTTACGCCTTCTTCTTGAAAGATGCCTTGTAATGGCTCTAAATATGTGTCTAGTGCAGCATAGTTCATTTTATCGATTTAAATATTGCCTGTGGAGGAAATACTATATCTTGGTTAACAAACACTTTCAATGCAGTACCTTGATCAACATAAATAGTTGGTTTTTTATCTATAGATCTTTCAACTATATCTCGCATGTCTTTAGAAAAACCATCGATTGACTTTCCAATTGCTTCATCATAAACGGACTTGCTTCTACTTTGAAATTGTCGTAGCAGTTGATCTACGTTTTCTAGGCTTATATTCACCTTATCTTCCCCAATTCCTAGTGCTTTTGCCATTTCCTCTTTCACTATCTTCAGCAAATCTTGCTCATTTTTAGCATTCTTAATTCTGCCAATAGCTCCAAGACCCAATTTCCATTTGTCACTAGGTATCTCCCCTTTTGGCTTAATAACGTCTTTGAGTGAATAAAAATCTATTTCAGTTGCAGCAATTGATCTCACTGCATCCATGGCATTTAGCACATCAACAAGATTGGAAGCCTTTTGCCCTATAACAGCTGAACCAATTGAAACACCTGCAAGCAATATTGAAGAAAACAATGCACTCGTTATTTTGTTATCGACTATTCCAGCTATTCCTGCTCTACCAATTTCATCGGTACCAGGTGATGAAATAGCAATATCTATTCCATGAGGAAGAATAACCCTATTCCAGATTATGTTTACGCGGGCTCTTGCAACATTCGAGTCAAATGAATAGCCACCTATTAATCTTGAACCTCTGGGTATTAAAACTGTATCACCAGTTTCTGCATAAACATCGCTACTGACTACAGCACGCAACATCCCTTGCAGATCAGAATCTATTGCAGTTTCAAGAACAGCATCAATAATCTTACCTTGAGTAATCATGAATCCGAGCTTTCCTACTTTTGTAGCTGTGCTCAACTGCGCTGAAGTGTTGGATAAAATGGCATCGGCAGTCTTGTCCTCTTTAGCACCACCTGAAATTGCTAACATTTGTGTGCCACGTCTCTCTTTAGGATAACCACTACTTCCTATTGTAGGAAATGAGGTAGGTAAATTGCTAGTAACATTGCCACGAGGGAAGTTTGGCAAAACAGGTATACTTGACACAGGAGTTTCTTTTGTTTTTTCCTCTTCTTTCTTTACCATTTCTTCTTTTTTAATCGGCTTCACTTCTGGTATAACTTGTGGTGTAGGAAGAGGAGGTAAAGGTGGCAGATCAGTTATCATTCTTTCATGAACCATCGTATCATCCGGAACTTTTTCTAACTTTCCTTTCAAGTCTTGAACATTCTGCTTTGGTTCTTCTTTTCTAATGACTTCCACATCCTCTTCATCAGAAGAAGGATTAGAATAGAAATAATATACTCCACCAACTATAAGCACTAAAATAACAACCAACAATGCTCTATGACCTCGATTAGAGCCAACTGTTACTACCTTACTCTCTATTTCTGACTCATCTCCTGAGTTGTTATGCTTTTCTTTACTCATATTGCATGTACCACAGCTAAAGTGACCTATTTATAATTTCAACTTCATCATTTCCATAACGCATGAACAACTTCTTATGCACCCCCTTTATTATAACATAACCATCAAACAATAGTCTTTTACAAAGCGATTTAGTTTCACCCTCTTCTGCAAAAATCTGAGGTATTTTGTTATTATCCCTAAATTTACAATAGGTTAGATAGCCATCATCGAACAATTCAATCGGTATTATGTCAGCGTTAATACCTTCATCGATATATGTATAATTGTACCTCGTATCATTTTCCTGTATTACTTTTTCTGGCGTGTCTATAACATATTGCATTTGAGTAGGTGTTGATACTTCATCTAAATCAACATCAAATTCATCTTCCTCTTGAGGATAATAAAAACGTACTACATAAGATATATCTTTCTCAGCAGAATAATCGTGACTTATTTTCTCAACATCAGTGTTTGGGTATTTATCGTAGTTTGGCCTTGAGATTAAATCAAGAATGTAATTTCTTTTTTTTGTGGTTGTAATAATCATGTTAGTGCGGCCACTCACCTCAAATGGCATGATAAGTAATTTATTGTCATAAGGGCTAATTTTCCAACTCGATGCATCACCAACAGCAATATTTTCGACTTTTTCTCCTTCTGCAAATTCAATATAAGAATAGTAACCTTGACTGAAAACAACTGTGAACACTTCGTTAGGACTATACACAAAAGTTTTTATTCTACTGTCTATAGAAATGGGCTTGCTGTAATTAACTGATGCCCTTAAACCGCTGCTTATCAGTAAAGCTAAAACTAATAATGTTCTATACATACTCATCATCTACCCTATAAGAAGTAACTTGAAACCCTAACGGGTTAATATATCTTTGTTGATCATCCATTTTAAGTGGCGCATACCTATATGACATAATAACTATTTTATTTTTCTTTATAGAACTTCCATTTTTCCGTATAGATTCTACAGTAAATCTCACTTGAACAGCACCGTTATCCAATTTTTGAATTGAGCGCACTTTAAATTCGCTCGTGATAAAGTCTGAATATAAATTAAAAAGATCATCGATATTCTGTGATCTTATATAATTTATAAACTCACTATATACACTAGGTGAGGAAAATAATCTTACTTTTGTATAATAGTTATAATTGTAATGATATGGGTTAAAAACCTCCCTTGATTTTATATACTCTGCAATAAAATGATTGTTCAACACTTCATCTGCAGAGTATTGTTTTACTGTAACGGGATCAACCAATTGTACTATTCCCGATTTTTTTTCAATTTCTATAACGAATGGTTCAATAGTGCTACTAGTGCTAATCCTAAATATAGCTAATATGCTTACAGAAATTGCTACCAATAATATTAATGTAAACAAAAGTAAAGTATTCCTCTGAGCAATAATCATGCTATAACGACTTGAATTCCAATTTATATCCTTGTCTAACAGCCTATTATTTTTTTCTCGTTTGAAAAGTTTTAGCATCTTTAAAATCTTAACCTATATTAACGAACATAGTAAATTAACAAAGTAGTTACAATAAAAAAGCTAAAAAACCCTTAACCCGTGGCCTAGCTTGCCAAATTTTGTTTCCATATATGAATCATTATACTTATTACGTTCCATAATGAGTGGTAGACACTTTGTAACCTCTATACCATTGTTTTTCAACTCTGATAACTTCCTACCGTTATTTGTAAGTAATTGGATCTTTTTGATATCTAATTTCTTGAGTATTTCAGCTGCAACAGCAAAACTTCTTTCGTCATCTTCAAAGCCCAATATTCTATTTGCATCCACAGTATCGAGGTTATACTTTCTTTGCATATCATATGCTCTTAGCTTATTGGTTAAACCAATGCCTCTTCCATCTTGCATCAGGTATAATATAATGCCACCACCAGAGTCAGCCATTATTTGAATCGCTTGATGTAATTGGCTTCTACAATCACACGATAAGCTGTCTAACAAGTCGCCTGTATAGCATGAAGAATGAATTCTCACCAGTGGTTCACCATCTTCGTTTGGATTGCCAATAATAATTGCATAATGTTCCTTTCTGCCATTGTAGGTTCTATAAGATATGATATTTACTTCCTGAGTCTGTTTCAAAAATAGAGATGTTTTGCATACTTCATATACACCTTTATTTTGTTGAAAATGATTTACGAATGATGTGCCCAGCGCAATAACATCATTTTTCTCACACCAATCTCGCATCTCACCCTTATCCTTAAAAGTCATATCAACCACTAACGCGTATGGCAGTAATTCTGAGAATTTAAGCAAAGTGGTAGTATATTCATCTATTGCCTTTGAGCGTTGCAATTCTTCTGTGCTATTTTCTACTGAACAGTTTACTAAATGGAGCAGCTCATCAAAGTTGTTTACCGGTAAGCGTTTGCTGCCATTTTCTTCATTTTGAAATGTATATTGCACCTTACTTGAAGTTAAAGTGATATATAGATTGTCTGATATAAGCTTACATTGATCAAATAAACCTCTCTCCAAAGTCTCAGCAGCAGCAAACAGTAGATAATCACTTTCATTATATATTACAATTGGCAAACCACGCCTGATTTCACTGATGGCTCTTTCTACTTTATTCTTACCTTGATTTTCTATAAACATTTTACCTATACAAACAACAATAAGGAGACTGGTGCGGCTGAGAAGACTTGAACTTCCAAGGCCTTATGAGCCACAGCGACCTCAACGCTGCGTGTCTACCAATTCCACCACAGCCGCATTTTATTCTAGTTTTTATATAATTACTTTAAATTACTTAATCATTTTAGAATTTTTCATCTAAAGTGTCAATCTGATACTAGGATAATTTAAAAATTGTCTGTATAATTCTATTATGAATTTTATGATTATAAATCTCAATTATTTAAGATAATTATATCACTAATTTTTAATTTAGGTTTTTATATAAATGAATGTAGTCAACATCTTCATTTTTTTAATTTTATCTCTTATAACCAGCTTTCATTCCGTTCATGCACAAATACTATACACGTGGTCTCAAGTTATTCCGGAAAATAAATTAAGCGTACGTGCAATTATAGATAACGATATGTGTCCCCTTGCTTATGTTGATGGCAAGGAAATAGAAATGCTAAGTCGCAGCTCAATCGGCAATACTGAAACAGTTTGTGAACTAACAGTAGAAACGCGTGCTGAAAACATTAGTATTGAAAATATACAGATTCCCACACTATCAGAAAAGATTAGCAAAATTGCTTTTATTGGTGATACGGGCTGCAGAATAAATGCATTATTTCAGCAAGAATGTAACGCGGTAGATAGTTGGCCTTTAAAAAAAAATTTAGATTCTATTGCTCTTCATGAACCAGACTTAATTATCCACGTTGGTGATTATCATTATAGGAAAACAAAATGTAGAAATGCACAAAAGTGTGGTGATATCTACGGGTACAATAAAGAAGCTTGGTACGCTGATTGGTTTGAACCTGCAAAGGATATTTTACTACAATCTTCCTTTCTTTTTGTTAGAGGAAACCATGAAGATTGCAATAGAGCCTACGAAGGGTGGTTTAGGTATTTAGATCCATATCCTCTTTCATCTGAAAAGTGCGTAGATTGCGTCCCTAGCTGGTCTTTAGATGCTGGACCAATGAGATTTTTTGTCTTCGACTCTTCGCCTGGTGAGGATATTTTTACAAACCAAAGCACAATTGATACTTTTAAAAAACAATTTGACAAATTAACATTTGACAAACTAACACAAGATAAGCCCGCATGGTTTTTAACTCACAAACCGCTTTGGAGATCTCCGAAAAAAGAACTTCTGACATTAAAAAGCCATGGCAACCTTACGCAGATTGAAGCTTTTGGGGACAAATTTCCGAGCAATGTCACTACCATAGTTTCTGGTCACATTCATATAGCTCAGATCCTGTTAATGAGTAATGTTCCAGACCAGATTATAGTTGGAAACGGTGGTGCATTACTACATGCTCAAGACCAAGAACCTATTTACCAAAATGTGGAATTTAATTACTCAAACGGTAAAAGTTACTTAGCGCATGAAGTTAGAAACTTTTTTGGTTTCGGTTTTGCAATATTAGACTTAGATGATCATGAATTTACTTTCTATAATCAAGATAATGAGGAAATGTATTCTACAAAACTAACCGAAGACTTTATGCTCCAGGTAGATTGAATCTATTTTTATAACGCTCTTAAATTGATTTAATGTTTAAATACCTCAATGACCTACAACTGGAAGTTTGAGCGAATCCGGAGAGTAGCTAAGTTGCACACTGTTGATTACCACAGCATTGATCTA
>NZ_JAAXCS010000050.1:0-8982 GCF_013309895.1 Wolbachia endosymbiont of Atemnus politus
ACTAGTCATGGTCCGAACGATGTTGGCTGCCATAACAGTACAGCCTAAAATGAAAAAAGTAGTAGAAATGAAAGGTATAATAGGAGATTCAAAGGGTAAAATAGGTGTAATTCATCCTGCTAGAAATAAAACATCAGATGGAATACCAAAGACAGATCTTTGTTAGTTGTTTTTTTGGTCCTGGGGTGTTTTCGATGCCAAGCTGCTTATTAAGATCCTACTTTTGGGAATGATCTTTGAATGACCATATATTTAAAGCAAACGAAAGTGCACTTAATATAGTGCCGACAATAGAACAAAACAGGCTAAAAACAGAAATATTAAGGATTGATGCTACTATGTACCCAATGAAAAAAGTAGTAGATATTGTAGTAACTAGACGTTTTGAGTAAGTTCTTATTTTTTTCTGTTGGCAAGCTCCTTTTTCTCACGATTCATAAACTTAGGTATAGATAATATATTATATTACAGCGTTAATTCGTTCAAAAAACAACATGAAAATTAAGAATGTCCGAGAGAGAGAGAGAGAGAGAGAGAGAGAGAGAGAAGATTTGAACTTCCACAAATTGAAAAGTTACTAGCACCTGAAGATAGCGCGTCTACCATTCCGCCACCCGGGCTTTTTGTGGTTTACTATGTCAAAATTAAATAATATACTTAAACAATTTTTAGTTTAAAGGTGATGCCAGACAATATAAACCGAGATCAAATATTTTTTGCTCAAAACAATGTCGATATTAATAACGTATATAAAATTGTCAATAGCGCTTTGAGTAATAGTGACGGTGGTGAGCTATTTTTAGAGTTTTTCCAATCAAAGTCCATGGTTTTTGATGATAACATATTAAAACACATGGATTTGAATACCAAAAGGGGGTTGGTGTATGGTCCTTTTGCGAAGACAGTACGTCTTTTGTTTGTTCTTCTGAGATTAGCGAAAAGGAAATCAGTAATGCTGCTTCTATAGTGAATAGTTCGGTGTCTTTAAACAAAACAAATTCAATAAGCTTGAACAGGGAGGCACAAAGCCTGTATCCAAGAATTAACCCCATAAATGAAATAGATCTGAACTCAAAAATTAAACTGCTCAACGAGGTTAACGAGTATGTAAGATCCAAAGATAACTGCGTGACACAAGTGAAAATAACTCTTAGTGGAGAGTGGCAAGTTGTGCAAATAATAAAGGGGGATCACATATTAAGCAACATCAGACCTTTAGTACGCTTTAATGTGCTAGTCATCGTAGAAAAAGATGGCCGCACTGAAAATGGTTCTGCAGGACATGGTGGAAGGGATTCTTATAGTAAGTTTATTTCTGAGAAAAAGTGGAAAGAGGTTGCAAATCAAGCATTAGGACAAGCATTAGTAAATCTTGAAGCTGTTCCAACTTCAGCCGGAGAGATGACAGTTGTTCTAGGTCCAGGGTGGCCGGGAGTATTGTTACATGAGGCTGTAGGCCATGACCTTGAAGGCGATTTTAACCGTAAAGGAATCTCAGCATTTTCAAATTACATCTGTAAACAAGTAGCAGCTAGTGGCATCACGGTAGTTGATGATGGAACTCTGCCTAATCTGCGTGGTTCTGTTAGCATAGATGATGAAGGCACTCCGCCAGGTCATAATGTATTGATAGAGGATGGAATCCTCAAAGGCTATATGCAGGATCATATGAACGCTAAACTCATGGGCGTAAATCTAACTTGCAATGGCAGAAGAGAAAGCTATAAAGCTATGCCACGCATGACAAATACTTATATGTTGCCCGGAAAGCATACACCAGAAGAAATAATGTCTAGCGTAAAAAGCGGGCTGTATGCAGTAAATTTCGGAGGTGGACAAGTTGATATAACGTTAGGAAAATTTGCTTTTTCATCTTCAGAAGCTGACTTAATAGAAAATGGCAAAATTATACAGCCAGTCAAAGGAGCAACGCTAATTGGTGATGGGCCAATAGTCCTAAAAAAGTATCCATGATTGGCAACGACCTGAAGTTATATCCCGGGATTGGCACATGCTCGAAAGACGGGCAAAATGTACCTGTTGGGTTTGGTCAACCAACACTCAAAGTCGATGAAATCACAGTGGGTGGAACAGAGGTGTAAATTAATAAAGCTGGCATAAAAACTTACTTGACAACTCCCGCCAATCTCATTACTGGCATTACCGTTTGAAAGCACAGCTCCATGAATTTCAAAAAATTTATGTTTTCCATCCTGTCATTCAACAGACACTTGTAGCTTGAGAAAATATTTAAGAAATTTACTAAATGAGAAATAAAGGCAAAAGAATCCCCGTGGTTGGCTAGTTATTTACATTTAACTTTCAAACATGGCGTTCTCTTATTCTAAAAGTCTAATAACTGCGACTCAGTTGCGTTTGAAGTCTCAATTATAAACGTTAAGAAATTTACTAAACAGAAAAAAAGACAAAAGTAACCTAGGACAGCTAGTTATTCACTATCATTTTATCAGTTGGCGTTTTTTAATCTTTTTAAGCGCCCAAATAGGCGCAATTTACAGCACTAGTCTATAATGTAAACAAAAATGTAAAAGACATGAGAGGAACATAGTGTAAAAAATTAAACATGAGACGCCAGAGATACCTAAGTTTTTTTTGTCGTTTAATCTGTACAGGGAAGATAAATGATCAGCTTCGTTGTCATTGTAATGAGATTGGTGGGAGTTGTCAAGGTTTTTTTAGCATTTTTTATGACGCGCTCTAATTTTTATTTGTCGGCACACTAACTATAAAACAGTCTATATTGCCATCAAAGACGGAATTTATATTGCCCACTTCATATCCGGTTCTTAAATCTTTCACCATTTGATACGGATGTACGACGTATGACCTGATTTGATTACCCAGCCTATATCGCACTTTTTGCCATACTCCTCAGCCAATTCCCGCTCTTTTTTCTCCAGCTCAATTTGGTAAAACGGCCTTTAAGTAACTTTAATGCCTCATTTTTATTCTGATGCTGGGAACGGCTGTTTTGGCACTGAACTATAACACCTGTTGGAATATGCGTAATGCGCACCGCACTCTCAGTTTTGTTCACATGCTGACCGCCTGCTCCAGAAGCGCGGTAAGTGTCGATCTTTAAGTTCTTCTCATCCACAGCAATATCAATTGAATCTTCTATCAATCGCGTTACTCCTATGCTTGCAAAGCTGGTATGACGTTTGCATCAAATGGCGATATTCTAACTAGTCTGTGAATGCCACTTTCGCTTTTGCCCATCCATAAGCTTTTTCCCCAATGATCTTTATCGCTGCAGATTTTATCCCAACTGACTCTCCCTCTAACTTTTCTATAATTTCAACTTTAAAGTTGTGATAAATCTCAGCCCACCTTACATACATGCGCATGAGCATTTCAACCCAATCATTGCTCTCCGTTCCACCAGCTCCTGAGTGAATTTCCAAGAAGCAGTCGTTATTATCTTCAATTTTTCTACGTCAAAGACACCTCCTGGTAACAGAAATACTCTTATCTAAACCCTGAAAGTGTTCAAGAATTTCTAAATAAGTTTTCATTTACGCTTTAGATTTTAATACATTCACTATCAATAGCAATAACAGTACCAAAACAGAGAGAAGAAATTTAACCATATAGTAGTTAATTTAAAACAATCTTATTATGCTCTAATGTTTAAAGAAATCAGGTACGTGTATTTATCAAGAAATAAGGTAAAAATATGAATGTTGAAATAAGTTCTCACTATGGTTTAGATAAAAAGGTTATTGACGACTTAACCGAGTCGCTCGATAACGAAGAGCTAGAAAACGTCCATAATATTTTAAAAACAATAGACAGCGTTCAGTTAGCCTATTTTTTATCCACTTCAATCAGTGATCACAGGGAAAAATCAGTTAGTATCCTAGACCAATATTTGTGTTAAGTGATGCTCTAGTGCACGTAGTCCCAGATCTACAAGTGGAAATCATAGAAACATTGGGATTAGAAAATACGGTAAAGTTACTAACGCTCCTTGATTTAGAAGATATAGTAACCATAGTGAAATATTTGGATAGACAATCTTTAGAAAACATACTCAACTACTTGCCCAATGCAACTAAAAAGTCAGTAGAGAAGTTATTATCATATCCAGAAGAAAGTGCGGGAAGATTGGTACATAAAAATATGGTTATAGCGCCACATTATTGGACAGTAAATGAGCTAACAGAATTTTTGCGCAACTATAAAAAAATACCGGAAAAATTTCATCAGATCTTCATCATTAATTCAAAATTAGAACCTATAGGTAGTGTTAATTTAAATAAGGTAATATCTCATTCTCAGGAGAAACAACTATAAAAGAGATAATGAACCAGGAGATAACGATCATCAAAACTGGAGTGGATCAAGAGGAAGTTGCAAGAATATTTAAAGATTACTCTCTACTATCAGCTCCAGTAGTAAATAAGCGCGGTAAAATCATCGGTGTTATCTTAATCGAAGATGTAATAAAAGTTGTTCAACAAGAAACAGAGAGGACGTACTAAAAATAAGCGGTGTGTCATCCAAAGCTGATATAAATCCCCCTATACACAAAACTATAATCCAAAGGCTACCTTGGCTATTATTTAATCTCTTAGCAGCAACGGTGTGTTCTATAGTAGTTGGTTTTTTTTTTTATAATGTAATAGAGAGCTTTGTAGTACTCCCAATAGTGATGCCAATAATTGCATCGATGAGTGGAAACGCAGGATCTCAAACAGTAACGCTAACTATCAGGGCAATTGCAACAAAATATTTAACCGAGCAAAATGCAAACAGAATACTGATAAAATAATTTTTGATAGGTCTGATAAATGGGATAATTTTATCTGCTATTTCACTCATTGTATTAACAATAAGATTCCACAGTTTCAAAGTGGAGATAATTTTTGTGGCTTCCATGATTATGATGTCAATCATTGCAACATTTATTGGAACTTTCATTCCTATAACGCTCTACCGTTTAAAATCAGATCCTACTGTTTCTTTTTCAATCCTAACATCAGCAACAACAGATATTCTTTCAGCTTTTATATTTCTCGGCTTAGCTACGGTTTTTCTGCTAAATAGCTAATAGAACTCTTGCATAGCAGCACATTGCAAAAAAACCCTTCCCGCCAATCTCATTACCATGCTACTAAGGATATTTCTGACTCAAAACTTGTTTTTGACCTGCAGGATCAACGACAAAAATTCAGTAAAAAACTTAAGGTATTTATTGGCGAAATTATTGGGGTTGCACGTCTTTTAATTTTTTTCACATGCAGCCAAATCGCGCTTAAACTAAGCCTCAGCACATTATTACAGCGCCAGTTTACAGTATTAAAGGATCAAAACTCGCATCACGGGGATTCTTTTGTCTTTTTTTTATTTGATAAATTTCTTAATGTTTGTAATTATCGTCATCCCGCTAGCGGGATTTATTTTCTTTTTTCCTGGATCCCAGTACTGGGATGACATCATAATGGGCTACTTCCTGTCATTCCAGCGCGTGACCCAGGAATTTATCAAGTAGGTGTTAAAATGCACCATTTTTATGGAAACCAGTACTGGGAATGGGTTACTTGGATGACAGAAGAAGGGCTACCATGCAAGAAGTCTCTGTAAGTGGCCTCGGGTTAGCTATATTTCATGACGGAAATTGCCTATTATGCTATGATAAGTATATTGACGATATGAAATTACATGAGTCTTTTTAGCAGTGTTAAAGAATTCTTTAATCCTATTAAGCCAAATTACAAGCCTAGAGATAAACTTGAAGCTGAAGTGAGCGAAATTATTCCTGATAAGCATGCTTACAATGTTGAAGGAAGTAATTTGACAGTAGAGGTCTTCCATAAGAATCTTGGTGAGGAGAAGTTGAAATATATTGAAGAAACTACCAATGATACTTTAAAGAGATGCTGTACATTTTTTGATGCTCAGGTTAACGATTGCGCAAATTTCCGCATTTTCATGCTAGAGAATAGAGATCAACTTACTGAAATCTTGAAAAAAGTGCATAACTTCGACCCACCAAGAACTTGGACTGGATTAACAGTCAATAATAACCACCCACAGTATAGAGAGCTTTCAGAATTCTTAGCTTCATATGTATTTCTCTTTCTTCACAAAAACAGCCATTGGTTTTATGACAAACCCTTTCCTAGCGATTACATTAAGTATCATATTTCCCATGAATTTACCCATTGTATTCAATTTCTCAAGTTTTATCAGCCGGTGGTTGAAGGTCTGTCACCGAAACTTCAATTGCCAGTTTTTGAGGGGAGTGCAGACTTTATAGCATGCGAGAAAACATGCGATGGACTCGAAAAAATCTCCGTCTGTGAGGCTCGTTTTAAGCTGGGAATCGATAAGATTAAGTCTCTGAGAACTTGAGTTTATATAATATATATTATGGTTATTATATGATCAAACACAAGCGATAATCCTTATAAAACGGGAATTGTGGTATCAAAGTTCTTGAACGATCAGCATCCTAAGACGATTGTTAAGCAATGTCACTGTACTGGGCAAGGAGATTATAAATGTCACCATGATCTACAAAGTGAAATACGGGAAATAAGCAGCAGTAATAAAATTGCAAACTGGGTGGATAAGCAATACCCTGCAGACAGTATGATACTATAAAGCGCTATTTCTAAAAAAAACCAACAACAGAAACAAAAAAACTCCATGACAACCCCCACCAATCTCATTATAATGAAATTGAAGCTGATTATTTATCTTCTCTGTACAGATTAAACGACAAAAAACTTATGTATCTGGCATCTCATGTTTAATTTTTTGCACTATGTGCACCTCATGTCTTTTACATTGTTGTCTACATTACCGACTAGTGCTGTGAATTGCGCCTATTTGGGCGCTAAAAAAGATTAAAAAACGCCAACTGATAAAATGATAGTGAATAACTAGCTGCCATAGGGTTTCTTTTGTCATTTTTTCTGTTTAGTAAATTTCTTAACGTTTATAATTGAGACTGATTGCAGCTCAAAAGCAGCTAAGTCGCGGTTATTATACGTTTAGAATAAGGGAACACCATGCTTGAAAGTTAAATGTAAATAACTAGCCACCCACGGGTATTCTTTTGCCATTTTTCTCCGTTTGGTAAATTTTTTAATGTTTGTAGCTAAGGCAATTTAAGAGCACACAGCGCTGCCAAAAATGCCAATATTAAAATAATTGCTTTTTCATGCAATAAGTCTAATTGCAATTATTGACCCTAAATTATAATCTTTTGAGAAGAGCAATTTAGTATTTCATCAGAAAACCTCAAGAAAGCAAAAAAGTTTATAGACATGTATCCAAAAGGTAAAGAAGGCAGTGCTGTTATGCCTTTACTATACTTGGTTCAAGAACAATGCGGATGGGTTCCTGTATCTGCCATGCGATACGTTGCTGATATGCTGCATATTACACATATTCGCGTATATGAAGTGGCAAATATTTACACTATGTATAATTTAAAACCAGTGGGTAAATACCTGAATACAAGTTTGTAGGACAACCCCTTGCTGGTTATGCAGTAGCGAAGAAGTTTTAAATACATTTAAAAAGAAACTTGAAATCAATATCGGTGAGACCACTAAAGACAATCTTTTTACTTTAAAAGAAGTTGAATGTCTTGGTGCGTGTATTAATGCCCCTGTTGTACAGATCAATGACAATTTTTATGAAAATCTTTCTTCCGAAAAAGTAGAAAATATCATAGCAGAGCTTTCAAACAAATAGATGAAAGAAGAGTTCTCATTTAGGATAACCAAGCAATCAGGTTCTGCAAGAATTGGTACAATTAAAACTCCAAATGGAGACATAGAAACACCAGCATTTATATTTTGTGAAACCAAAGCTGCAATTAAAGCTGCAGATATCGAAAGGATCAGTGAAGCAGGTACTCAGATAATACTTTCCAACACCTATCACCTCATGCTCCAACCGGGAGAGGATACCGTAGCAAAACTTGGTGGTTTGCACAAGATGATGGGATGGAATGGCCCAATGCTAACTGATTCTGGTGGATACCAGATATTTAGCTTGGGTCACGGATCAGTTTCGGAAGAAATAAGGGGAATAAGGAAAAAACAAAAAACTTTAGTCAAAATTAATGAGGACGGGGCAATTTTTCGTTCTTATATCGATGGTAAAACTTATTGTTTTACTCCTGAAAAATCTATACAAATTCAACAAAAATTAGGTGCGAATTTAATCTTAGTTTTAGATGCATGCACTCCGTTTCATGTAAGCAGAGAATACACACGAATATCAATGCTCATGAGCCACAGATGGGCTGAACGTTCTTTAAATGAACTTGAAAAAGTAATGATGGCAAACAAGCACTGTATGGAATCGCAGAGAAAGTTGTGATTTTATCAATAACTTACCATTTTTCGGTCAAGCAATAGGCGGATCACTTGGTCAGAGTAAGGAGCAGGTGTATGATGTAGTTTCTTTTACTATGAGGCACTTAAAAAAAGATAGGCCAACTCATTTGCTTGGCATTGGTGAAATTGTGGATATCTTTCGTGCAGTAGAGCTTGGGGTTGACACGTTTGATTGTGTGCATCCAACTCGCCTGGCAAGACATGGTGGCGGGCTTGTTAAAGTGAAAAATAGAAATTCTTCTTTAAACATGACACAGTCGTAATCCAATTTTGTGAACATGATTCAATCAACCGCTGACATATTTTAACATTTAAAAATTTATTTTAAAAAATAATAAAATAATAAAAAAGTTAAATTTTCGAGGACTTTCCTCTTCATCAGAATCACTTGGAGTAATTACGTCTATTTAATAATTAAATATGAGTAAAATATGCTGGTAATATGAAAATCAAACAAACTTGTATCTTGATTGTGGCCATTTGAAATATGTTGGTGGTGCGTGCTCAACCATTTGGTGTATTAAAAATTATGAAAACACAGGAGAACAGAGAGCTATATAGGCTGGCAAAGAAACAAGCAAAGAGGGCTGTGGCAAGGGCA
>NZ_JAAXCS010000051.1:0-8928 GCF_013309895.1 Wolbachia endosymbiont of Atemnus politus
TGGCCCTAAACTCATTTGTACCTCCATTGAAAATTTTAAAAACATTCTTAACGACCTAATTTATAAATGGACAGGTAAGATCATTGATTACTATGATTTGGATGTCTTTACAGATAAAAAGGAGATAAAAAATGGTAATAGTTTTGTCCATATACCTTTACAAGAAGGAAAGGGTGGTAAATTTTATCCTATAAATGATATAGATTCATTACACATTAATCGTTTTTTCTTCGCTGATCATATAAGTAATGTTATAGGTAAGACTGAAAAGTCCCAGAATCCTAACTGTTGTTCGGGACCATTATATGCCTTTTCTAACAAACAGATCGCTCGTTTACTTCCTAAAATTATGGAGTCTCCAATTCCATATAATGAAATAAATGGAAACTTTGAATTTGCAGTTAACCTTGAAAAATTTAAGAGACGTAACTTGAGTCGATCCTCCTCAAAAGAGTGCTGCATATTCTCCTGCGTATGGGTTACCTAATGGAGATGCTCCCGCTGGAATTAGGCCAGGGTTTCTTGGTGGCAATCCTAATTTTGCTGATATGCCGGGAACTAGTGATAGACATTGTGACAACACTACAAGCGCTTGTAGTGACCTGAACTCTGAACCAGATTCAGAAATGGATTATATTGAAACTGAGCCATTTTCTAGAGGAGAGGGTATGAGAAGTAGTGGCCGTTTTAATGCATGCTAAGCAATAACGTCAGGAAATTCACACTCAACCAGGGCTTTTATAACCAAGGCACTGGCTCTACCAACTCCTTTAGTGTCACCCCAGCCAGAAGAAAGGACGACCAGTACTGGAATCCAGCATTATTTATATGATTCCATCATATAAATCTTTCCATTCTTGATTTGTTTGCTCAATTAAGTTTATTTTCCATTTCCTCTGCCAGCTTTTAAGTTGTTTTCCCTACTAATTGCTAAATTTATGTCTTGAAACTTTTCAGAATAGACTAATTTACAAACACTGTACTTTGATGTGAAACCAGAGACAGCTTTATTTTTGTGCTCCCAAATTCGTTTAATCAAATTTGACGTTATACCTATATAAAGGGTTCCATTGCGCTCACTTGCGAGTATGTAAATATAGTAACTTTTCATATATAGTAACTAAATTTACTGGATCCCAGTGTCAAGCACTGAAATGACATCATAGGAGCACTGGGATGATATCTTTTTACTCGTTTTATAATTGCAACTAAAACATTAAGAAATTTACCAAATGAAAAAAAGGCAACCCGTGGTGCGAGTTTTTAATTTGGTGGGAAGGGGTTTTTTGTGTTTCTCCTGAAATCACAACAGTTAGGGTGTAATGGGACTAGTGCGATTCGAACGCACGGTCTTCAGATTAGGAATTCAACGCTCTATCCTACTGAGCTATAGTCCCGTGTATTTAATAGCTCGTATTTTTTCTATATCTCTAGTATAACCAACTTACAACAACAAAAACATTTCTGTATATTTCTTGAGTATAATGCTATTATATTTAATAATACGGTTTAAATTGATGCTAGTTAACAACATTAGTTATTCTTATAGCAATCAAGATGATTTTGCTTTAAGCAATATAATCATTGAAGTAAAACGAGGAAATGTCGTATGCTTAATGAGGCACTCAGGTTGCGGCAAGTCGACGATTTTGAAATTAATTGCAGGAATAGAAAACCCAAAATCTGGCACCATCTTTATAAATGATAGGTTAGTTGCAAGCAATAACGTATCAATTACAATAGAGCACAGAAATGTCGGATTGATTTTTCAACATTCTGCACTAATCCCTCACAAAACAGTAGTAGAGAACATAACTTTTGCTATTCGTAGTTTTTCCAAAAAAGAAAAGTACCTTACTGCATTGGAAATTTTGAATCTATTAAACATAGAAAAATATGAAAACATATATTCTAACGCTCTATCGGGAGGGCAGCAACAATTAGTTGCAATAGCAAGAGTAATGGCACAAAACCCTGATGTTGTGTTGCTCGATGAGCCATTTTCTAATTTAGATATACTGCTCAAGTGTCAAACAAGACAACATATATTGTCTCTTTTTAAAAGTAAAAACTTTCCTGTACTAATGGTAACTCATGACCCACAAGAAGCATTGAAAGTTGCTGATTTTATCTACGTAATTAAAAGCGGCCAAATTATTCAATCAGGAGTTTCCAGCGATACAGGCCTAAGGCTATTTAGCGATTTCTCCTCTACTCTATAATTAGGCGAGGAGCTCCCATTTGACGGTACATTTGTTGCATGAAAATAATCTAATCTGAAACTGTTATAGAATAGATCGAAAAATTTTGACCTATAATTAAATAAAGGTGATATAATTTATGTGTTGCTTGACTTCAGTCAGGTTTCAATTTCTAAAATTTTAAATGGAGGTACAAATGAGTTTAGGGCCATGGCAATTGTTTCTAGTCTTAATAATAATCTTAGTTCTGTTCGGCGCAGGTATGTTGCCACAAGTTATGGGTGATCTAGGAAAAGGCATTAAAAATCTTAAACAAGAACTTTAAACACTCAGAGAATCTATCATCTAATGAACCAGATCGTTAGCGTCTTCATACTTCATGACACGCGTCTAGTGCGTGTCATTTGTTTAAAAACATAGTCAAACTAAAAAATTCAGCACAATCTTCGTTTTGCTTGGCATCATGGGCAAAGATGGATTATTCTCCATATTGGAAGTTAAATATCATTATATGCATTGGCTACTTACTCTTGTTGTAAAGGATCACAGCTTACAACAGGAGCATTCACTGTACTCAAAACGTGTTTACAACATCTTAAAACGAGGATAAATCTCTGGTATGGATGAAAAATCAATGTTGAAATATAGCAATAATTATGCTACCTAGAAAGAATTATTTTGTTAAAGAGTGATCGTGCAAAAAAGTGATAAACTGACCGAAAATAAAAAATTAGCTTCAGATATTCTAAAAGAGGTTGCAGATACTAATAACGCTAATGATTGTAAAGTGACATTGTTTGATATTAAAACAGCTTTACAGTAGCGCGGATTTTGTATTTTAATAATCATCTTCTCCTTGCCGCTATTAGTACCTATACCGGTTCCACCTGGCTATACTACTATTCATTCTATACCTCTAATCTTATTTTCATTGCAGCTTTTGTTTGGGTTTGATTCTCCTTGGATGCCTCATTGGTTGGAAAGAAAGTCTTTTCAACGTTCAACACTAGCTCTTGTGGTAGAAAAAAACTTCACCTGCATTAAAAAAAATAGAAAAGTTCATGAAACCAAGAATGCCTTTCATTTTATACGAGCCTGGTGAGAAAATTATAGCTTTTATAATGCTGCTTTGTGCATTATCGATAGCCATTCCATTGCCCTTAACCAACTTTATTCCTGCAATCGGTACGACTCTCATTTCACTTGGTATTATGAGTAAAGATGGACTTCTCTCTATACTGGGAGTCCTAGTATCTTTGTGCGGTTTATTACTTTCACTTGTTTTAATAGTTAAAGGACCACAGCTCATATTTGGAGTATTTTCTTTTCTAAAAGGTTTTGTATAAGGTTAAGATTTACAACACTTTAACAAAAAAGAGCCCTTTACCTCGATCGATAAAGATCATGTAAAAATGTATGTTTGCGAACCAACGGTATACGATCCGGCACACATAGACAATGCACGTTCTGTTGTTGTTTATGATGTGCTATTTCAGCTACTTAAATTTTGTTATGGCAAAGTTACTTATGTGCGCAACATAACCGATATTGACAAAATAATCAATGCAGCAAATGAGAAAAATAGCAATATAGAAACATCAGCACATATTACACAAAGCTTTTCATGAAGACATGAGAAGCATAAATTGTGCAGAACCAACACATGAGCCAAAAACAACGGAAAATATAAATTGCATTATTAAATTAATTGGATGTTTACTGCAGTTTGGTCATGCTTACGAATCCAATAAACATGTATATTTCAGTACTGAATCTTACGCTGAGTATGGCGCTTTATCAGGAAAAAAAAATGATGAATTGGATCATGGCAGTAGAGTTGAAATTGGTGAAAATAAAAAGCACCCAGGAGATTTTGTACTGTGGAAGCCTGCAAGTGATATTGACTACAAACTTTCAAGTTACTGGAATAGTCCATGGGGAGAAGGAAGTCCAGGGTGGCATATTGAATGCTCAGCAATGTCATGTACCTACCTTGGCAAAGATTTTGACACCCATGGTGGTGGTATAGACTTGAAAATTCCTCACCATGAGAATGAAATTGCACAGAGAAAATCTGCATTTGCCGGGTCAATCTTTGCAAAATATTGGGTAGACAACGGGTTTCTAACAGTCAATGAAGAGAAAATAAGCAAGTCTTTATTCAATATAGTCAAGGTATGGGACCTACTGGAGAGTGGAATAAAGGGCGAAGTAATACGTTACGCACTACTTAAAACTCACTATAGAAAACCACTCGATTGGACAGAAAACATCATTTCTTAATCACAGGAAACTTCAAACAAGTTTTATCGATTATTACGTGGTACATGTGTTGAGAAGAGTGATGCGGAAGTATCTAAAGATTTTATAGAGGCTTTTTTTTTTTAAAATGACGTAAATTTTCCTGAAGCTTTAGCTACGTTGCATGAAATGGCCACAAAAATCAACAAGATGAGTGACGAAAATGAGAAACTCAAGTTAGTTGAAAGTTTTGTTAAGAGCGCATGATTTATTGGTCTTCTCAGGTCAAGTTATGAAGAGTGGTTTGCTGCTGGTGTGAGTCGTCAAGAAATAGATAGATTGATAGATTTAAGAAGAACGGCAAAACAAAATAAAGATTATGATACTGCAGATAAAATAAGAGAACAGTTGAAACAAATGGGGGTTACAATTTCTGACAATGAAGATGGTTCAACGACCTGGTAAGTTCATATGGAAAGTTATCTCCTGTAGTTTACAGATAACCAAGAATCATCGTTGATCTTACCTATACATCAAGGTTTAGTGCTTTATGCTATGTTGTGTTTCAAGTCGTATTACAATCCACTACTTACGCTACTTTTTGGAGAATTGGGATCAAGCCTTGGCGAAATAGTCAATTGGTTTTGGGATACAATGACGCTCTCTCCACCAGGAACTTATACCATAAATTACAGAATGAGCACACAACATCAGAAACCGTAAGAAACCTACTAATTCGTGTAGCTGTATTATTTTCTAGCGTGCCAGCACTTGAAAGTGTGATTCAAGTTTATTTTAAATTAAACTTCCATACCTCGTTCATTATTCCATCCAGCTTTCCCTATTTGTTATACTCCACCATTACTGTTCAAATAGTTTCGAGTACAGTAGCAGTCTCTATCAGGAACTCACATCCCAAATTAGAGAACGAGCACACAACGCAAAAATTTGTAAAAAAACTACTGATTGGTACAGTTGCATTGCTTTCGTGGGTACCAGCGCTTGGAAGTGCGATTCGGGTTTTATCAGGTTATTTTAAGTTAAATCTCAGTGTTTTTACTTTGTTAACCATCCTAGCCAACTTCTTTTCAATAAGTTTTCAAAACCCCTTTCTTTGCCCTTTCTAAATATAGTTTCATGCAGTACAGTCCAAGACATTTGCTTTTCGATATTCGGTATAAATTTTTGTTTCCAAGTGTCCTTAAATTCTTGAAACCATTGCTTCTCAAAATTTTGGAAATCAGATAAAACTCCTGACCTAAATTCATCAATTAAACTTGATACTTCTGCAGCTTTTTCAAGGCTTACAGACTTTAAAGACAATATTTCATTCTTTAAAATGTCTAACTTTGCAAATGAATTAATCTTAAATGGCATATAAAGCGAAGATCTTATATTATATCTTAGATAAGAGTCGTAATACAGCTTGATCTTGTACACGAGCGTAGAAAACGCATCAGAAGAAATATTATTTTCATATTGTGCAAGAAAAGATAATAAGCGCTTGTAATCCTCTTCATCGAAAAATGGTGGCTGTAAAATCGATTTAATTCTATTACCAAAAGATAGGAATTTGTTGGAAACACAACTGCCATATTCACTTAAAAATTCAGGCAGAATATCTTCCCGTTCTAATTTTAGAAGCAAGTCTTTTCTAATTTCTTTTTGTAAATGGCGCATTGACAATTGATTGATGACCCACGCAATATTTTCATCAAACTCATCTGAGTAGCCGGCATTATTGTCAGCGTTACCTTCTTTGTCATCCCAAGGTAATATTTTATTTAAAAAATTGTTTAATCGTTTTTTTAATTTCAAAATACTTTCACCTTTATCACCCATCTTACACAAAACCTAATTTACTTTTTGTTCTGCGTCTTGAGAACTGATTCTATCACCTATATGCAGTCCGATGCCATTTTTCTCTAATAACTACCAATCAAACAAATTATGTGGATCGAGTTTATGCATTGCGTAGCCCTCAATGGCTGAGTTGTACACTATAGTGCCTATCTCAGCGTGACTAAATATCATATCTTTTCTAATCTTAAAGCGTTTCATGAGGTACAAAAGATTTCATTTGCTCCTCTGGAAAGGGCTCAAGACCTGTATTCACAATTTCTATGCCTATAGAATAATCATTCAGTTTCTGTAGCTCTTCAACCACATTATCTACTTGAACTTTCGCTTGAGTCGTTCTGTTATTCTTCCTTATAAAACCTAAGATTTTTCATTAATATTATATCTCCTCTACCCATTGCACTTACTGTTCTTTGTACTCTTTCACCAATGCAATCATCAACAAACTTCACCTCTTTGTTTAACAGCCGCGAAAAAGTTTCAACTATATTTTTTTAGCGATAGATTATCGTCTTTGGTTTTTGGGCGTCCCAAATGTGATACAATAATAATTTTTGCACTTGCATTTACCAAGTGTTGAATGGTAGGCAACGCTCTCAAAATACGAGTGGCATCATGAAATTTTCCACTTTTTATAGGAACGTTGAAATAAACTCTGAGCAGGACAGTTTTATCGTGAAAATCACAATTTTCTATGCTAGGCATGTTCATATAAAACTAAAGCTATACAATAGTTTAACCTAAAGTAAAGTTTTGCAGTTATATGAAGGACGCTGATGACCTTACCCAGAAAAAGTGGAGAGAAAGGAAGGAGTTTTTTTTTGGGAAGAATAAAATTTTGGAAATGGTAAGAGAATATACAGCAGAATTCAAATTGGAAGCTGGCAAATGAACAAAGAAAGGAAAGTCAAACGATTACAAAAATAGCAAATGATTTAGGAATAAAGGGTGGTTTATTAGGAAAATGGATAAAGAAACACAACGAAAAAAAGTCTGTAGCAGATGTATTCCCTGGTAGAGGTAACAGAGCTCCTTATGACAAAGAGCGCCTTGATTTACAAAGAAAGTTAGCAAAAGGAGAGAGACATTTTTAAAAAAGCCCTGGGATATTTTGTAAGTCACAAATAGTAAAATATCTTTTTATATAGTAACTGCTATAAAGTTCAGGAATTATGTAGCGTTTTGAACGTGTCTTCTAGTATAAGTGGACTACAAGAGCAGTAGAGAATCAGCAAATAAAAACAGCTATTCAAAAAATATTTCTAGATGTAGATATGGCGCTCTTAAAATTCATAAAGGCTTTAGGCAAAAGTTGCAATTTGAAAACAGTGCAAAGCATTATGCAGAAAAATAGTATCAGGGCTATACTGAGAAGAAAGTTTAAAACTAATAAACAAAAACAAACGAATAATAGAGCTGTTGCTCCCAATATACTAGATCAAAACTTTATCGTTCAAATAAAGACTGATATTACTTACATAAAAACCAAGGAAGGTTTTGGCAGGACGCATATGAGTAATTAATTGTGGATTCTTTGCTTATAGCTGTTAACACTCCCTGAAAATCTACTGTTACATAGCGATCAAGGCTCACAATATACTTCAAAAATATCTACTGGGTATCTATACCCAGCATAAAGGTTGTTGTTACGATAATTCTGTCGCAGAAAGCTTCTTTAGCTCATTGAAAAGGGAAATACTTTTTGATACTTTACAACACTCTGCTCAACAAACTAGAACTGCCATATTTGAATACATAGAATTTTTTTATAACAAACAACATATACACTCCACTATTAACTATTGCATTCCAGAACAATTTATTCTTTTCGTAAAAAAACATTCCAAACTTTCTCTCCACTTTTTCTGGGTAAGGTCAGTTTTAGCATACAGTAATTTATTGAAAAATTCAGAAAAATGTTGTATAATAACTATAGTGTAGACTTTGGTAAAACTTATGGCTGATTCAGGAATTAGTATAACTTTTAGCAAAGAAATTCTGGAGGATCTTGCTCGTCTGGCCAAAGTAAAAGACAAGTCAGTCCAAGAGCTAGCATAGAAGTTTATGCAAGAAGCAATTGAACATGAGAAAGACATTGCACTAGCAGAACTTTCTATTAAGCGCAATACTCCAAATGCAGAAACAGTTGATTACGAAGACGTCAAGTGGAGATGTTGATCATCAAGTGGATTACAAAATTAAATTTTTAAAGAATGTTATTGAAAGATATCTACCAGTAACGATAGAGTTAAGAGTAAATAAGGCAATACAGGAGAGCGTCTTAGGGATAGCCCAACTAAGTTAGAAAAACCATTATCTGGCAGATTTAGAGGATATTTTAGATTACGTGTTGGCGATTACCGTATTAAAAAAGTTCAAGCTAAGACTTTTTCTATAAAAATGCACCAGCGTTAAGTTGGTGCTTTAATTTATTGAAAAATTCAGAAAAATGTTGTATAATAGCTATAGTTAATAATTTTATATATTGCAAAGTGACATCGAAGAAAGAATTAAAAATTTGCCTTGACCGGGACATGAACCCGAATCTTCCAATTACATGTTGGGTGCTCTACCTATTAAGCTACCAAGGCACTTCTCAACGATGCCAGTTTGTAATATATAAGCA
>NZ_JAAXCS010000052.1:0-8756 GCF_013309895.1 Wolbachia endosymbiont of Atemnus politus
GCAAAATTACTATTGAATGCAGGTGTTGATCCTAATCGTTCTATTCATCATGCTGACCCAAAAAAGAAAAGCAAGCTTGTAGAATTATGTAAGGAAAGTATAATTAACAATCCACAAAAACAATCTTCAGGAAGAAGGTGGATGGTTATAGTTCCAGCGTTATTGTTTAGTGCTATAGGTGCCACGTTGGCTGCAATGGTAATTATACCTGAAATCGCTGCTATTGGAATAGTTGCAACTGCTGTGTTATCAGGAATTGCTGGTGCTGTGATAGGTGGCGTAGTGGGGTATCTTGTTGATGTGGTAATAAATCAATGCTGTGGTAATCAACAGTGTGCAACTTAGCTACTCTCCGGATTCGCTCAAACCTCCAGTTCAGGTCATTGAGGTACTTAAACATCAAAGCAATTTTAAGAGTGCTACAGGAAACGCCAAGCCTTTCAGTTCAGGTTATGCAATTTAACTGCACAATAATTTCACCATGCACTTGATTATTGTCTTTAGTTTCAATTTCAGTAATAACACTACACCTATCTGGCTCTTTTAGTGCTATTTCTTGAAATCCTTTTCGAACTTTATCATAAAAATTAATGTCCATCTCTTCGTATTTATTTTTATCCTTTGCTCTGCCTAGCCCAACTCGAACGTCAATATCTAGGATAAATGTGATATCTGGACGTTTAATTTTTACTAACTCATGTAGGTCTCCTATTAGCCTTAAGTCAACCCCAAGCCCGTATCCTTGGTATGCAATAGTTGAATCAATAAACCGATCACAAATTACTATCTTTCCTTCTTTCAGGGCTGGTAATATTAATTTTTTCACATGTTCATATCTCATTGAGACGAGTAACAGGAGTTCAGAGATAGGATCAACATCGTCCTTAAGCAATATTTTTCTTACCTTCTCTGCAAAATCAGTGCCACCTGGCTCTCGGGTCAATATTACACGATTTTCACCACGAATTTGCTTAAAATGATTTGCAAGTAACTCAGACTGTGTTGTTTTACCAGAGCCGTCTACTCCTTCGAAAGTTATAAACATAAGTTCTACAATTGCGATACTAAAAAAGAATGTGCAAATAGTATATACAGGAACCATTTGACATTTAAGCAATAATATTATAAGTTATGTGTGATACACAAATCTCTGTAAGCTATGGTTGCACTGAATACTCCCAAGATAGACTTTGACTTTACTGCAAAGGATTTTAATCTTCTAGGGGTGGATAATAAACACTATGCATTGAATGATTGTCGTGGAAAAAATGGCCTAATTGTAATGTTTATATGCAACCACTGTCCTTATGTTCAATCGATTGTCAGCAATCTAGTAAGCGATGTTGATTTGCTAAGAAAAGATTACCAGGTAAATACCGTTGCAATAATGCCAAATGATGTAAATGAATATCCAGAAGACTCCTTTGAAAATATGGTCAATTTTGCCAAGGAAAATAAGTTTACATTTCCATATCTGATTGATAGCACGCAAGAAGTAGCTAAAAAGTATGATGCTGTTTGTACTCCTGACTTTTTTGGCTTCAACGCTAAATTAAATCTTTGCTATCGTGGACGTTTTAACGATGCAAAAAAAGACAAGGTTCAAAACTATAAAATAGGAAGCAGTGATCTATTTCAAGCTATGAAATTTATTGCAGAAACCGGTAATCCTCCAGCCGAGCAAAAATCAAGTATTGGTTGCTCAATTAAATGGTCTAATTCTATAGGTTAAATATCATGCACAGCAACTCTCAGCATTTGTTTGATATTATAATTTTACTCTCTGCTGCTGTGTTTATAGTTATAGCGTTTTGGAAAATGAATATCAGCCCAGTGCTCGGTTATTTCGTTGCAGGTGCGTTGATTGGCTCTCATGGATTTAACCTAATACATTCGGCTGAAGCAATGGATAATTTTGCAGAATTTGGTGTAGTTTTTCTATTGTTCATTATAGGTCTTGAATTGACATTTGAACGCCTTATCGCCATGCGCATTCATGTATTTGGGTTTGGTTCCCTTCAAGTTATAGTCACCATGGTAGCAATATGGTGCATTGCTCTTGCTTTTGGAGTGAATACAAATATGGCAGCAGTTATTGGCGGCGGACTTGCATTATCCTCAACAGCGATAGTGTTACAGGTCCTACAGGAGAAAGGTTCTCAAGCAAGTCAAGTTGGTAGGTTGTCGATAGCAGTACTATTGATGCAGGATTTTGCAGTGGTACCGCTAATAGTATTAGTACCTTTACTTACCGGTAACTCTGGAAACAGCCTGATAAGCTCACTGGCAGGTTCATTAGTGCAAGCAGCTATCGCGTTAGTACTGATATTTATAACTGGTAGGTTGTTACTTAGACCCTTATTTTCGGTTATTGCTAAAATGGAAAGTAACGAGGTTTTTATATCAACAACACTCCTGATAATACTGGGAGCAGCATTCATTACTGAACAATTTCATTTATCGATGGCATTGGGCGCATTTGTTGCTGGATTATTAGTTGCAGAAACGGAGCATAGGCACTCAGTAGAACACGCAGTGTTGCCATTCAAAGACTTGTTTCTAGGCTTATTTTTTATGACTGTCGGTATGTCTATCGATATTGATCTTTTACTCAATAAGCTACCGCTGGTTACTTTATTATCGGTTATCCTTATTGTTCTAAAAACATCTATTATATATGTATTGTGTAAATTCTTTGGGTTTAAAAGCGCACCTGCTATACAAGCTGGATTGCTGCTTGCACAAGGGGGTGAATTTGCATTTATTCTATTTCGTCTAGCAGATGAGCTAGACGTACTACCAAGTGAGATTGCTCAAGTGCTTATGATGGTAACTACAGTAACTATGGCTTTCACTCCTCTTTTATCAGGACTTGGAGATTGGATAGTAAATTCATTTAGCACTGAGAAAGTAATACTAGACGATAAAGCAATTGAAACAGACACACAAGATCTTTACAACCATGTGATAGTTGCTGGGTTTGGCAGGGTGGGATATATGGTAACAAAAATGCTTACTGCAGAACATCTAAGTTACGTTATTGTGGATATTCAATCAAAAATAGTCAAAGAAGGGAAAAGTGACAGTTTTCCTATATATCTTGGAGATGCCACAAGATATGAAATTTTAAAATCAGTGGGAATAGAAAGAGCTCAGGCTCTTGTGATTTCAATAAAAAACGAAGTTACTATAAAAAAGATAGTTTCTTTGGTTGCAACAAATTTCCCGCATGTAAATATTATAATACGCCTACCAGATCTGAGTAATGCAGAGGTTTATAAGGATTTAGGGGCTAGTAAAATTATTCCTGAAACATCTGAGATGGGGCTGCAACTTGGTGGAGCAGCATTGAGCCTGAGTGGAATTAGCGAAAGTGGAGTTGAGTCTTTAAAAAGTAGGTTTAGAAAAGGCAATTACAGTATGATAAAGGACATTAGTAGCGATATGGATGAATGATTATTTCTTCAGTTCTCTTCCAACCGTTGATGTCAGACACTTGAGTGGTGTTTGTTTTGTCTATAATAAACCACATATATAATTAGCCAAATCAAGGAAAGTGCAAACCAAGTTACTGTATATTCTAAGTGTTTCATCGGCTGTATAGTTAATTTATTGCCGAAATCTTTTTGCCACAACATACATTTCCCTAGCTCAATACCAAGTTCATTGGAGATTTCTTCTGTACTTAGGGTAAACCACGTGTTTAAAGCAGTATCATTCTTGATCAACCAACTTCTGCTTTTACTGCCATCGCAATATAAAATTCCACTCACAGCTACTTTTTCAATTTTTGTCTTCTCACCCTTCCTTTCTTTGATCATTCCTTTATTCACCAGCATGTAATGTCCAGTGGTGAGCAGCATAGGAGACAGCACATGATAACCGCGCTGTCCTGCAAAAACGTATAGTTCTATATCACTTAGAATCCCATCAATCTTGACATGTCTATAGTTAAAATTTGCAAGATCATCATTGGGCAATAGATAAACAACTGGAAGACTCATATTTTTGATAATATTATTCTTCCAGTTCAACCTAAACAATTGCCATAACCCTAATGAAAAAAGAAGTAAACAAGGTATAATTAAAACAAATACTGTTTTTTTTAACACTTTATATTTGCATTTTTAGGTAATTTTCTGTACCTATAAGCTCAATAAGGCTAATCTGCTCTTCAATCCAATGTAAGTGCTCTTCTTCATTTTTCAATAGTTCTTCTAATAACATTACACTAACAAAATCCTTTTCTTTTTCAGCAACAGAAATTACCTCTTTATAATCTTGTAAACCTTTTTCTTCTAATTTGAAATTATCTTCTAAGATTTTGCGTATTGTATCTTTCGTGAACTTCCCGTCATACTTTGAGATTTCATTTGTATTTTGAAAGTTTGGTACACCTTTAAGCAATAAGATTCTTTCTGCCAGTTCATTTGCATGTCCAAGTTCTTCGTTAAGCTCTTTTTTCATCTTTTCTGCAAGTTTATTAATCCCATTATCTTTGAGAACTGAAGAATGTAAAAGATACTGACGCACAGAAGTCAACTCGTTGGTTAGTAATTTATTCAAATGCTTTACTATCTCTTTACTCATAACCTTCCTTTAGTTTAATCTATCGATATAATCTACATGACAATGAAGCTGATGACAACTTATTTGATAGTTTCCTTTACAACAATCGTACCAAACAGCATATCATGATATGTCTGTTTTTTCTGAGAGAAGCAAGCAACCAAATACCAGCAGAGGACAAGCAGATACTCTATAACTACTACCATAACTACTACCAATATGTTGAAAACGCTTACTAACGCATCTTGTTCTTGAAAAAGCCCGACAAGGATAAGTATTACGTTTTTCAATAGATAAAGAAAAAACTGAGAGATGCTTCTATCAAATGCTAAACTCAAGTCTATTTTAGAACCGTCTAGGCTTATGGTATGTATGTTCATTAACTGCTGACCGGGAGTTGCCTGGGCTGCTGAAGATATAAAATATGTGAAGTAACTGCAATTTACACACATATATGATAGATCTAAAATTAACGGAAAATTCTTTAACAATAGTATAATTAATAAGTTTGGAATTAATAAAACTGCCATATCTATTAGATATGCACAAAAGCGCCTTTTTATACTGGCAATCTCTGTCATTACCTATCTTTCAAATACTTTATTATGAAGTCTGTAAGTTCATCAAAATGCTGAAAACATAACAAATCTTCGTAGCCACTTATTAATTGGCCGTATATGATAGGCAAACAATTAGCGTTTTGTGCACACGAAATATCTGTGATGCTATCACCAACGAAAAACACATTTTCTCTATTTATAGGCAATATACTCTCCTCTAGTGCAAATAGCAGTGGAGTTGCAGATGGTTTATCTTCCGCAGTATCACATGAACCAACTACTTTTTCAAAGTAAGAGTCTAGCTTAAAATAGGCTACTTCTTCACGTAAATTAGTGTTTTTCTTATTACTTACTATTGCTAGATAGATATTATGGCTTTTCAACGTCTGCAGCATTTTCTCTACTCCTTGATTTAGAGTAATGTTTTGCAACAGTGCATTGTCTAAGTATTGTTGGTATATCTGATTCGCTTTTTTCCACTGATCGCCAAATAAATTGACCATGTAGCTTTTTCTTGATTCATGGGAATTTCTATCAGCAATTTTATTACTACACCCCATTAAGTCCAAGGTATGCTTAATGGCATTAGAAATATTATCTTGAGTGTCAACTAAGGTATTATCCCAGTCGAATACTACTGCTAATGGGCTGCTTTTCATCCATGTAATGTTATGTATTTTAAGTTAATAAGTAAATAACATTTTAATGAAAAAACCGTAAACAAGACGCTCTTGGTAAAACATCCTTCATTAGAAATGACCAGGATAAAGGGCCAGGACTCGCGTGACAAGAAGAAGCAGAAGTCTAAACTGTAACTTTTGATTTTACCCAGTGGTATAATTTACTTATTTTGCCATCATGACCGAGCATTCCGGGATTATTTTTATAAAAAGTGTCAATTATGAGCTTTATAGAACCTATTGCAGCAGAAAACACAGGATTTTTATTGTATTCACCATCAAGACCGCTACACGATTCAGGACACCCAATACGGACTTGCTTATTGAATATATAGCTTGCAATCTCTTTTATACTTGCCAGTTGACTGGTCCCGCCTGTGATGACTACTTTATTAATTGGGTCTTTCTGCTCCCAAAATTGCTCTCTTATTAGACCAAGTATTTCTTCAATTCTTGGTCTTATGATGTCAACAAGTTCGGACTTGAGCACTTGAGTCGGTTCATCACTTTCACTATTTTGTACTGTAATATATTCGTTCTCATCTATTGAGGTCACAATAGTGTTACCATACAGTATTTTTATGCGTTCTGCATGTTCTATACTTGTGCATAGCCCATAGGCAATATCTCGGGTAATGTGAATACCGCCAACTGGAATGCTGCTTGCGTGTATAAATTTTCCTCTCTTAAAAATTCCAATTGCAGTACACCCACCCCCTATATCAACAATAGCAGTCCCGAGTTCTTTTTCATTTTCGCTTAG
Organism: Wolbachia endosymbiont of Atemnus politus; assembly: GCF_013309895.1. NCBI lineage: Bacteria > Pseudomonadati > Pseudomonadota > Alphaproteobacteria > Rickettsiales > Anaplasmataceae > Wolbachia > Wolbachia endosymbiont of Atemnus politus. The sequence goes on from NZ_JAAXCS010000052.1 coordinate 6,573, forward strand.
ACAGGCAAGACCTGCAGAATAAGCAGAAGCAATACAACCTGCCATACTTATCCCATTATTGTTGGTTATACAATTTTCAATGTTGGTAAGCGCTGGACGCGAAGCAGTGACGACATTAACATCAGCAGATAATCTTTTTCCATATAATCCACTAACCTCCTTTATATCAGTCATGTCGTCTAAGTGATATTTCAGTGGTATATTGTGAATGATAACATTTTCTTCAATATATTTCTCAAACGTTTGAAAGACTACACGTTTTATATCACGATCAGAGATTTCATGATTAGCTGCAATAATTTCATTGTGCACATTGAAAGATGAGATGCTACATCCAGCAATATTAACATATATCTGGTCTATAGTTTCTTCTGATACTTGCTCAGCTAAACCTACGGTTGATGAAATAGAATAATTTGCATGTTTTACATCAGTTATTAATCCACCATTTACACCCTCTGCAATCTTATAACCTGTTCCTGTTATTTTATAGTTAAAATTGTTGCTGATCTTAACAATTAGACAAATAATCTTTGTTGTACCTATGTCTAAAACAGCAAAAACATTTCTCTTTGGTTTTACTATTACTGCAGAGTACATTAGTTGACCTTATTATACAATTTCATTCGAATTGTAGCTTTCTTTAATAATTTATATTCCTATTAAAAACACAGCAACATTTTAATATACCCCAAATACTGGACAAAGGGAAAAATAAAACATAAAATTATAATTTTATGTCTAAATTACCAGTTGTAATTGCTCCCGATGAAAGGCTAACTACACGTGCCAGTGAAGTAACAGATATAAACGATAAAATTAAAGAATTAGTAAACGACATGTTTGAAACTATGTACGATGCAGAAGGTCTTGGCCTTGCTGCAGTGCAAGTTGGAGTGTTAAAGAGAATTTTCGTCATGGATATTCAGCTGGAGAAAACCGAAGATGGGCCAGCAGCATATGAATCGACAGGCAAATTTTGCATGATTAACCCTGAAATTACAGAATTATCTGACGAACAAGTAATTCTCACAGAAGGGTGTCTTTCAATTCCAGAGCAAAGCTATGAAATTAAGCGTCCAAAGTATTTAACTGTGAAATACAGAGACTTAAATAACGAAGAACAGACGCTAAAAGCTAGTGGTTGGCTTGCAAGGTGTATTCAGCATGAATTGGATCACCTAAATGGTATATTATATATTAGACATTTGTCTAAATTGAAGTATGATATGGCCATGAAAAAGGCACAAAAGGTTAAGAGGCACTATGAGCAATGAAGATCTAGAATTACTGAAATTTTACCATGAAGAAGGCATTGATTGCACGCTGACAGAAGGTGAAGAGGAAAAAGAAACAGCAACAAAGGAAAATAGCGGACTTGCACAGTCCCCTGCCATCGAAGCCGAAGCCCAAAAAAAAGAGCAACAATCCATGTTTCCAAGTGACTGGATAGTTGAGGCAAGGAAACTTGCGAGTAAATGCAGTAGTGTAGATGAGCTAAGAAGTGCAGCTGAGTCATTTGAAGGTTGTGAAATAAAAAAAACTGCAACTAATACTGTTTTTTCCGATGGTAATCCAAATGCAAAAATCATGCTCGTTGGTGAAGCTCCAGGTGCAAATGAAGACCTGCAAGGCATACCATTTTGTGGTGCAAGTGGGATGCTGCTCGACAAAATGTTAAATGCAATCAATCTTGACCGCACTACAGTATACATAAGCAATACTGTATTTTGGCGTCCACCTGGCAATAGAAAGCCATCCGACCTAGAGCTTGATATGTGCAGACCATTCGTCGAAAAACATATTGCACTGGTTTCACCGCAGATTTTAATTTTAGTTGGGGGAATCGCATGTTATAGCCTTCTTGACAACACAAAGACTATATCAACTTTACGTGGCAGATTTCATACGTACACCAACCAATATTTATCTCATTCAGTTGTTACAGCTGCTATATTTCACCCAGCTTACCTACTTCGCCAGCCAGCACAGAAACGTTTAGCTTGGGAAGATTTAAAGAAGATTAGGGAATATCTTAATAATAATTGTACAAATATTTAGTAAAACAATCATTGGTGTAGTTAACTGGCATAAAAACTCCTTGACAACCCCCACCAATCTTATTATCACGCCACTAAGGGTATTTCTGACTCAAAACTTGTTTTTGATCCGCGCGGATTCAAT
>NZ_JAAXCS010000053.1:0-8713 GCF_013309895.1 Wolbachia endosymbiont of Atemnus politus
TACCATAGGGTTTCTTTTGCCTTTTTTCCTGCTTAGTAAATTTCTTAACGTTAGATTAGTTGCATAAAAGCAGATAAACCCTAGCGTTTAGGATAAAAACGCCGATATTTGAGGTACATAGAAAATAGCCAACCACCACGGGGATTCTTTTGCCTTTTTTCTTCGTTTGGTAAGTTTCTTAATATTTAGATTAGAAAGTTAAAAGTGTTTTTTACAAAAAAATGTTGAAACTACGTATATCTTAGTGTTTAAACATCTGCTGTAACGACTTCACTTCCAACTTGCTATTCTTTAAATATTGAATTGCAAGCACTAACGCTTTACTTCCAGAAGCTGTAGTACTGTAAGCTATATTTTGCGAAATAGCAGTTCTGCGAATATCTTTGCTGTCTGAGACTGATTTTACGCCTTTTGAGGTATTGATCACTAGATTTATTTTTCCATCTTTGAGCATATCAACTATGTGAGGTCTGCCTTCTCTCACCTTATTTACAGCTTTTGCAACGATACCATTATTGTTCAGATACGAAGCTGTGCCTTTGGTGGCATATATATCAAAACTCAGTTCCTTCAGCATTCGTGCAGTCGACAATATATACTCTTTATCATCATCTTTTACCGAAATCAAAGCACTGCCTTCTGTTGGCAGATTATATCCTGCAGCCATGTGCGCTTTTGCTAGCGCAGCTTCAAAGGATGAGTCAATTCCCATCACTTCTCCTGTTGACTTCATTTCTGGTCCAAGTAGAGTGTCAACCCCCGAAAAACGGGTAAATGGAAAAACAGCAGCTTTGACCGCAAAATGATCAAAAGATTTTTTTTCTTGATCTAATTTTTTACCTAAAATAACTTGAGTGGCAAGCTTTGCAATAGAAATATTGATTACTTTGGAAATAAAAGGAACTGTACGGCTAGCTCTTAGGTTTACTTCGAGTATGTATATATCGTTTTCTTGAATGGCAAACTGAATATTTATTAAACCTTTCACTTTCAACTCCAGAGCTATTCTTTCAGTTAGCAGTTCAATCTTTCCTATAATTTTGTCATTCAACGTGTTTGTCGGTATTGAACAAGTTGAATCGCCAGAATGGATACCAGCTTCTTCAATATGCTCCATAATTGCCGCAATGAAAACTTTTTCCCCATCACATACAGCGTCAACGTCAGTTTCAACTGCATTAACTAAGAATTTATCAAGCAGCAGCGACCCATGTTCAAATATCCTAGTTTGACTCAGAACATATTCCTTAAAGCTCTCAATATCATGCTTAATCGACATGGATTGACCACCCAAGACGTAGGATGGCCTGACTACTAGCGGAAACCCCACCTTTTCTGCATTGGTTAACGCTTCTTCCACTGAATGACAGATAGAATTTTCAGGTTGTTTTAAATTAAGTTGCAAAGCAAGGTTTTTAAATCTCATACGATCTTCAGCAAGATCTATAGAGTCAAATGGCGTACCAAGAATATTAAAACTCCTTTCATTTAGCACTTTGGCTAATTTTAAAGGTGTTTGACCACCTATCTGAACTATAACACCCACTAGTGTGCCATTTTCTTGCTCTTTGTTTAGTATTTCAAGCACATCCTCTATAGTTAGCGGAGCAAAATATAAACGATCAGCAGTATCATAATCAGTTGAAACAGTTTCAGGATTACAATTAATCATTATTGTTTCATATCCCATTTCTTTGGCAGCGGAAACTGCATGCACGCACGCGTAGTCAAACTCAATACCCTGACCAATACGGTTTGGTCCACTACCTAAAATGACAACCTTTTTTCGGTCAGAAACATCTGCTTCACACTCCACTCCCTCTGTCATCCAGACTGGTTCTTTATTTCTGGATTCCAGCGTTACGCACTGGAATGACATACCCTCATAACAGCCATACATATAAGCAGTACTCGATTCAAACTCAGCCGCACACGTGTCTACGCGTTTATAAACTGGGTTAATACCAAATTTTTTCCTTACTGCTTCAATTTGCTCTGATGTTATTCCACATTCATTTTTCCCATAGATCCCAGTGTCAAGCACTGGGATGACAGAATGGAGAGTTAGTTTCGCCAACCTTGCATCCGAAAATCCCATTTTCTTTAGCTCTAACATTTCATGTGCTGTTTCTGGCAGACCATTTTCTTTAATTCTTTGCTCAGCCAAGATGATCTGTTGTATATTTTGCAAAAACCATAAGTCATATCCTGTAATTGAATTTATTTCTTCTATACTTATTCCATGACGTATTGCGTCGGCAGCAACCAGTAATCTGTTTGGCAGTAATTTTGCTAATTGAGATTTTATATGATCAACATCTGTGCTTTCAGAAAACACTTCATCAAGTCCTGTAAGACCAGTTTCAAGTGAACGGAAAGCTTTCTGTAGTGATTCATTAAAAGTGCGACCTATGGACATTACTTCTCCCACCGATTTCATGGAAGTTGATAGTTCACAATCTGTTCCCTTAAATTTTTCAAATTCAAAACGAGGAACTTTAGTGACAATATAATCAACCACCGGTTCAAATGCAGCAGGTATAATTGGTGCACAATCGTTGCGTATTTCATCAAGTGAATAGCCAACAGCAAGCTTGGTTGCAACTTTTGCTATAGGATAACCCGTTGCTTTTGAGGCAAGTGCAGAAGAGCGAGAAACCCTTGGGTTCATTTCAATCACAACAAGGCTTCCATCTTCTTTAGGATTAACTGCAAATTGGACATTTGCACCACCTGCACTAACATCAATTTCTCTCAACACTGCTATAGATGCATTTCTCATTTGCTGGTATTCCGCATCGCGCAGGGTCAAAGCAGGAGCAACAGTAATGCTATCACCTGTATGAACTCCCATAGGATCAACATTCTCTATTGAACAGACTACTATGCAGTTATCTTTACAATCACGAATAACTTCCATTTCGTATTCTTTCCAACCGATAATCGATTCATCTATCTGAACTTCATTTATTGGTGAAATTTTAAGAGCGTTCTCTGCAATGTTGAAAAACTCCTCCTTATTGTATGCTATACCACTGCCTGCACCGCCAAGAGTAAATGATGAACGGATGATTGCAGGCAATCCAACATAACTTAGAGCTTCCTTTATTTGCCTTTGATTTTTTATAATAACACTTTTAGGGTACTTCAGTCCTATTTTATCCATAGACCGGCAAAACAATTCTCTATCTTCCGCTTTTTTAATTGCCTCTCTATTTATGCCAATTAGCTTTATGTTATATGTATCCAATACTCCATCATCTGCAAGTTTCATTGCACAGTTGAGTGCGGTTTGCCCGCCCATCGTTGGTAATATTGCATCCGGTTTCTCCTTAATTATGATTTTTTCTATGATCTCAGGCAGTATAGGCTCAATATACGTCGCATCAGAAAACTCAGGATCCGTCATTATAGTTGCAGGATTGGAGTTTACCAGAATGATTTTATAACCTTCGCTCTTTAATACCTTACAACTTTGAGTTCCAGAATAATCAAACTCGCATGCCTGACCTATGACTATTGGACCTGCCCCTATTACTAATATAGATTCTATATCTGTGCGTTTTGGCATAATTACAACCTATTTAAGCAATGTTACCAACCTTTCCTATAAATGTGAATTTTTATTGGACTAGACTATAGATAATTTTAAGTAGTATGAGTGCATACAACTTATTCAAGAGATTTGCTAAGTGGCAAGATTTCTCCCGATATGTCGCAGTCTTCAGAAGATAATTCCACAAATTTGTCTGTCAATTTATCAGGTAAAACTAATTCAGGTATATCTTTTCCAGGAAACGCCTGCTTGTACATTTCACTGTCAACAGGTCCTTCTGGATACACAGCATTTATGCACAATTTTGTATGTTTTGTCTCAGATGCATATATCTTTACCATGATTTCTAGTGCAGCTTTACTTGCAGCATAAGGTACCCAATATGGATAAGAAGAAGGAGAAAGCGTCGCTTCTGAAGTCATAAATATCACCCTTCCAGAATTAGATTTTTTTAGTACTGGATCTAAGTTTTTTAGTAAGTACCAATTAGCAGTAAAATTAGTATTCATTACATTCTGTAGCTCTTCAAGTTCGCAGTCGTGAACAGGGTTCAACTTACCTAAAATTCCAGTACACGCAACTAATATATCAAGTGCTCCAGATTCTGATAATTTCAGGCTCTCTATCATATTTGCCAGTATTTTCACATTTTCGAAATCTAAGAGATCAATTTGAATTAGCTTCACAGAGTCTTCTTTGAATTCTTCACACCCTTCAATTTCATTATATAGTGGCTTGAGATTATCGATAGACCTTGAAATTAAAATTACACATGCACCTTCTCTGACGAACCTTTTTGCAACAGCAGATCCTATTCCACCTGAAGCCCCGGTAATTAAAGCTATTTTGCCTTCTAATTTACCCATTTCTTTCTCCTTAGCGAGACCCATTCAAATATTTTAGCTGAAAATTAAACTTTGCTCCATATATAAAAATTAGACTTACCATATAAAAAAATAGTAATGACACTACCACACCACCTAAGCTTCCATATATCAAATCCAGTTGGCCAAAGGCAGCTTTTAAATATTGCTTGAAAACTGAGGCTGAAATTGTCCAAAGCATAACAGCTACACAAGATCCAGGAAATACATCTGATAAATTTTGTTTTATATTCGGTAACATAAAATATAGCCAAGAGACTACCATGAAGAGTACAAATTCAATAAGGAGATATTTGGTATAACTTAGCCCATGATAGGAAAAATCAATTAGCATTGGGACTAATGTGGAGAATATTATAGTTAGAGTTATAATAAGCGTAATTACTAAAAATTGTAATATACTGAGTACTCTTCTTAATATATAAGGTGGCGAAATCGGAACTTTGTAGGCTTTATTCAATATTGTTCTCAGCCCTTCAATCGTTGATGAAGCAGTCCAAATAGCACCTACAATCGCCAAAGTTAATAAACTTTGCGGCGGACCTGATATTATCTCCCTAATACGTGGCATTAAAGATGATAAAATGTCCTGTGGCATGTTATCAATTATAAATGTCCAACCAATGTTATATTGGTCTAAGAAATTTGCAAATGTTGACGCCAAAGCAATTAAAACGATGAGAAAGGGAAATATTGACAACAGGATTAAAAATGATAAGTATCCTGCATGCTCCATCCCATCGTTGTAAATTGTGTCAATCAAAGCACGATAAAGACAATAAACGATACTGTAAAATTTCTGCAGCACTATAATATAAACAAACCAAGTAAGATATTCTAAATGAAATAAAGTTTTTAAGCAAAAAACCCTTGAGAATGTGTTGTATATTGTCGTTCTTTTGTTATTCTAACTTTTTCGTTCCAGTGCCGACCATGAAAAAAGAATCCGTTGGATGGCAAGCAAGAAGTCAATAATGCATGTGATTCATAGAGATTATGATAACCAGATTAAGCTTTACCCCGTGATTTTTCTGGATCATTAGGAGTTAAATTTGGGTCTAATAATTCTGTTCTGACATACTTGCCTTCTTTATCATACAAATTGCAGATTGTTTCATCAGTTTGAACTTCCATTTCTTTAGTCTCTCTTTGATCTGTTGAAGATGATGCATCAACAACTCCTACATTTTTAGTAGTTTTTTGCTTTAGTTGTTTATTTTCTTCTTGTAGTTGATTTAAATCTTTCTTTAACTCGCCAATCTCTCTTATTTTGTGTTTTAATTGCTCAGATATAGTTAGCTTATCTCTAGTCAATTTTTTGTTTTCTTGTCTTAACCCACTCACTATCTTGTTTGAGCTTTTATCCACAGCTTGTGTACCTTGGTCTTGCACGCTGTTCTGCTGCATGCTTGTTCCTCTATTTTCATATTCAACTTCTTTCGCATTTTCTTTCTTTAGTATGCTTAACTCAGATTCACTTTGCTCTAATTTCTTGTGTAACTCTTCATTGATTTTATCTGTTGATTGAATTTCACTTTCTTTATCTTTTAATTGAGATTTCAAATTTGCTATTTTGCTATCTTTATCTTGCAATTTTTGCTCTAATTCATCTATGTTCTGTTCCAATTGTTTAATATTTTGATTTTTGCTATCTAATTCTTTCGTCTTTCTTTCCAATTCAGCTTTAAGTCCTATAACTTCTTTTTCCAAAATTTGCTTTTCCTCAATTAATTTATTTACTTCTGCATCACCTTCTTCTACTATCTCTTGATTAAGTTTTCGTAATTCTGCATTTTGCTTCTTGAGATACGCGTTTTCTTCCTCTAATTCCTTTACTCTATTTTCTAAGTCATTTCCTCCTTGTCCATGCTCTTCATCATCAAACGTATCACTCTCAAATACTTCATCTTCACCGCTAACTTCACCACCAACAGACAAAGAACCTCTGCGCGAAGAAAGTGTGTCAGAAGAAAAATATCCACTACTGTCTGGCGCAGGCGATTGTGGTGATACAGGTGTAAACCTCTCCTCAGTTATCTGTTGGTCGTTTATATTCTTGTACATATCAGCGAAAACTTGATACAAAGTTTTCTCATTGATAAAAACTTCTTTATTCTGTTCAACTAATTTCAATATTTCATTTTTTGTCTCTTCTAGTAATGGATCTGTAAACTTTAAATCACCAAATTTTGGTTCATTAACCATCCTTCTTATACCATCAGAACCTACTTCTATAGTCATGCTACAATCTATGCTATTACCTTTAGAATCCTTAGCCTGCCAGTCAATTGTCACTTCACATGAACTAGAACCAACAAAATTATAATGCCTTTCATTGCCGTTTTTTTTGCATGCAGTTATTTGACTGTTTTTCCCTAAAGATATATTGTAAACTTCATTTTCATTGCTGGCCCTTAAAATATCACTGATTTTTATTGGTTCTTCTTTATTTTCAAACCTAATATTGAAGTCATTATCTTTTGTTGAATACGCTAAGAAACTTTGACCTGATAAAATTTTTTCAAATTTGTTACGTATTTCATCTTGTGTTCTATTTATTGATTGCTCAAATTCTTGGAGCTCCTTTTCCCACTTTAAATTTATCTGCCCTGTAATATCCTCATCTTTGCGTAAAGGACCAATAAAGTACCAGATTAGTTTTTCTTTCTCTAATTTTTCTATAAAATCCTGAAGACTGTTGCAAGATTCAATGGCACCTGAAATATCCTTTTTTTTCTGTTCATCTACGTCTAAACTTTGACTCTCAACTACAAATAAATTTTCGTTTTCCCCTGACATTACCTTACTATTTACTAAACAATATATTTAAATATTAAAATTTTTAACTTAAAAATTAATTAACAGAAGCGTAAATTAAATTGAGTATTTGTGGATTCTCTCTGTATACTGAAAGTTATTTATTATTTAATAGACAGTATGGATAATGCCATCATAAGAAAATATGATATTAGAGGTGTGGTAGGCAAAGACCTACAGATTGACGATGGGTATGAGATAGGCAGGAAGTTTGGCCAAACCGTATCCAGTGTTTGTATAGGCTACGACAGCAGAATAGATTCACCAAGTATAGAAAAAGAATTAATCAGGGGCTTAACCCTATCTGGAGCAAATGTTATACGCGTTGGACTATGCTCTTCACCTATGCTCTATGCTGCAACGCAAATTACGCAGGCAGACCTTGGTATCATTATTACTGCTTCACATAACCCTAGTGAATATAATGGCTTTAAATTTTTCAGCAGTAAAAAAGTCTACTCAGATCAAGAAATAAAGGAGGTTGTAAGCAATCCAATTAAAAGCAGTACAAAAATTGGAAGCTTAATTAACATCAATATATATAGTGAGTACATTCTCATGTTAAAAAGTGCGCTGAAGAATAATACTACACAAAAGCTAAAAATAGCCTGGGATTTTGGTAATAGCCCAGTAAGTGGAATCGTAAGGTATATTGAAAAGATCTTACCAGGTCATGCGCATATCGTAACCAATAACTCTATAGATGGAAAATTTCCCCTGCACGATCCAGATCCTATAGAAGAAAAAAATCTCGCTCAATTAATTGATATTGTAAAGCAAGATAAATGTGATCTTGGCATTGCACTTGATGGTGATAGCGATAGGGTACGCTTGATTGACAATAGAGGCAATGTTGTTTCCAACGACCACTTATTTATGATTTTTGCAAGTGAAATATTGGAAGAATATCCAAAAAGCAAAGTCATTGCTAACATAAAAATGAGTATGAAAGTGCACGATTTCATTAGCAAGTTAGGAGGGCAAGTAATTACCTGTGCTACTGGACACTCCCTAGTTAAAAAGAAGATGTTAGAGGAAGAGGCAAAGTTTGCTGGTGAACTGAGTGGACATTTTTTCTTTTCTGAGCTAGGTTTTGATGACGGACTGTATTCTGCTGTTAAAGCCATCGATATTTTACTTAAGAAAAACCAAAGCCTATCTCAGATGATCGAGAATTTACCGAAGCTATATATTACTCATGAAGTGAAGATTGCGGTTAAAGACGAAAAAAAATTTCAAATAATCGAGTCAATAAAGAAAACACTAGAACAGCAAAACATTGCATTTTCAGAGCTTGATGGCATTAAGGTAATCGACAGCAGTAATAAAGGTTGGTGGCTCCTTAGAGTGTCAAACACACAAAACTGTATTACAGCAAGGTGTGAAGGAAATACCTTAGAGGATTTTGAACTTACTAAAAAAGTTTTATTTTATTATATCGATAAAGCAAGGTCTT
>NZ_JAAXCS010000054.1:0-8623 GCF_013309895.1 Wolbachia endosymbiont of Atemnus politus
ACATAGCAGTTTTTCTGTGATTTGAGTATAATTCTAGCTTTATCTAAGCAGAAAAATGAATAATTTAATGGACTATGTTTTAACATCTCTTTCCTTGCCATTTTTTATTACTGAAGATTATTTATTGATTACTGCACTGATTCCGCTTTTGGGCGCAGTGATTATCTTCTTTACTGGCAAATGGCCTAGAGTGAGCAATGGTATTACTGTTGCTTCTTCTGTACTTCTCCTTATGTATGTATGCCTATGTACCTCATATTGGGTGCTTAATGATACTTCCCACTTTATCCTCATGGATTTTGGCAACAATTTGCATATTAGTTTAAAACTAGAGTCCACTGGGGTGGTATTTAGTTTACTAATATCATTTTTATGGATATTAACCAGCATGTATGCAATATGCTACATGAAAAATAACTATCCAGATCGTAATCACTCAAGCTTCCTGTGTTTTTTTTCGGTATCAATCAGCTGTACAATGTTTATTGCTTTTTCTGGTGATCTGCTTACTGCGTTCGTTTTTTATGAGCTCTTGACTATTAGTACCTATCCTCTCGTTACTTATAGTGCAACAAAAGAATCAATGATAGCTGGACGTTATTACTTTGGTGTGCTGTTCTTTTCTTCCCTGGTACTATTTTTTCCAGTTCTAGGTCTCTTATATAATGAATTTCATACTCTGGACTTCGTAAGCGGTGGAATATTTAAATTTGATACTTCGCTTGTCACTTTTACTGCAGTGTGCTTTGCCATGTTGATTTATGGAGTAGGCAAAGCTGCATTAATGCCAATGCATTTTTGGCTGCCAAAAGCAATGGTTGCACCAACTCCTGTAAGTGCGCTACTACATGCTGTTGCTGTTGTGAAGTCCGGAGCTTTTATTGTCATAAAAGTCATATTGTACACTTTCGGCATCAATAATCTTCAACGCTTTACACAACAAAATTGGTTTGCTGGAGGATGGCTGCCATACGCTGCAGGACTCACCATCATTGCCGCTTCACTGATTGCACTCAAGCAACAAGAACTGAAAAAGTTGCTTGCTTACTCTACCGTTTCTCAATTGTCATATATTATACTATTTGCTTCAATTTTTAGCGATCTCAGTGCAAGAGTTGCAATTTTTCAGTTAGTTTGTCACGCATTTGCAAAAATCACTTTATTTTTTGTTGTAGGCAACATAATAACGAAAACAGGCGAGAAATATGTAGATAGAATTCACGGCATAGGACGCAGCATGCCGATTACCATGATAGCATTTACTGTAGGCGCATTATCTATGATAGGAGTGCCACCCGCTCCAACTTTCTGGAGTAAATTTCTCATTTTTCAAGCTGTTTTTAACTCCGGCAATATAGCACTTTATGTATTTGTCACCCTTGTATTAATAGTAAGCACTATACTCAATGCTATGTACTTTTTACCAATAATTTACAATGCTTTTTTCTCGAAGTCTTCTAAGAACTTTTTCATTAAAAAGACACCTACTTTTCTAGTTTTGCCGCCAGTTATCACTGCCATATGTACTTTTATTATTTTTTTTAGTTACCAAGCTTGCCTTTGAACTTCATTGGCATCTAAACTTAAATTAATTATTGAGACACTTTCTTCGTCAAAATCTATGTCTCCGATTAACATACCATCAGTAACGTTCAAAAGTTCCGGTGGGGAAATGATAGTTCTGTTATTATTCTCTCTCATTCCCATAACTCCAAGCTCTATAGCAAGTGGTACTTTTTTATCACCAACCTTGAATTGCATTGTTTGATTTTTGATTATATATTCACCATCATGCCCTATTACACTATATCTAATCGATATTTCGTCACCACACTTCACCTGTTTTCCAACCTTGTTAGTTGAGTCATTAAAAATCATCATATTATTTACTGAGTCGGGATATCTATCTTTTACTTCAAGTAGTTTGACATAATAAGAACTAAAATTCGTTTTGTTATCATTAGCAACACTGTTTACAGTAACTACACGCTCCCCTCCTTCTTTCATCCCTATTACCCCTAAACCTACCTCTTTCCAGTTATCCTGGCCTATTTTCAAAGTAACATCGGAGACTTGACTTAGAAGTGGAAGCGATGCCGCTAGATTACCGGATATTTTATACACTTGTAACAGGACTTCTTGACCACATAGAGCTTTGCTGCCACTGCCTTCTGTAATTTCATAAAAGCTTGTAGTATTTTCCTCTTTTTCTTGCTGTGTTATTTCTTCTAAATACTTTGTCAGCCCGTGTTTTTCAATATAGCGGTCAAGTGCTGATTCAAGTATCGGTTTCACTAGGTAATATGCTATCGTTTGCACCAAGCCATCGTGCGCAGCATTTATCTCATAAAGCTTGTCCTTTTTTTCTGGCTTACCTTTGTTGATATGGACGACAGTAAACACAAAAGCGGAAGTTAAAGTAAAAGTTATTAATATGGAAACAAGCAATTGTAATATAATTTTCTTAGCCATCTTTCCTTACTCGATCCAATAAATCATATAAATAGTCAGTATCTCCTGAAAGCTTACTCAGATTATCCAAAGCTTGCTTAAAAATGTTGTCTATATAGTCCTCTATTTCACTTTTATCAAGCACGGACATTAAATTATTCATCTCATCTTGTTTGTAGTCTTCAACATCATCCTTGGCTTGAAAGATGAGGCCCAGATTTACCCCGTAGTTATATAATGCTCTACGCTGCTCGTCTGTTGCATCTCCTACTATAGCACCTATTTCACATGAGGCTGCAAATAGTTTTGCGGTTTTCATCAAGTGAATCTCCTTTATCTTAGAGAAATCTGTACCAATGTCTAAAATCTGTCCTCCTACCATTCCCTTAGTTCCTATCGCCTGAGAGAGCGCTTTTATAATTTCACAGCGTTTATTATTATCCTCATTTAGTGAAGATAATATTTCAAAAGCAAGGGTAAGCAGCGCATCCCCAGCAAGCACCGCTGTTGCTTCGCCAAATTTCTTATGGCAACTTGGCTGACTTCTGCGAATGTCGCTATTGTCCATACACGGCAAATCGTCATGAATCAGAGAGTAGGTGTGAACACATTCAACTGCCATAGAAGCTGATATCGTTTTCTCAGCTTCTACATCAAACACTCGTGACGAAGCTGTGACTAAAAGTGGACGTGTGTACTTTGCCGGAGCAAGAAGCACATAACGCATAGCTGATATAAGCTTGTTTTGGCTATCTTCAGGTAAAAATTTATCTATTTCTGCAATGAGCAGATTTTTTGTTGTTTCATCTAACATTTCTTTATTGAGCTTGCTAACCCTAGCATATGATACTGAAGCAGCGGGAGCGGTAAAAAACTTTACAATAGTTTATCAATCATAAAAGGTATTGCAAATATGAAAATTTTTTATAACATCGAAGAATAGATTATTTTTTGGTTAAAAATGAATAGCGAACTAGCAAAAAGCACTAGAGAAGACATAGAAGAAAAGGTAAAAAAGATTGTATTAGAGCACATTAGTAAGGATGTGGAGAAGTTCACCAACTCTTCAAAGCTTTTTGAGCATGGTGCAGACAGTTTAGATGCAGTTGAGATAATCATGGCAGTAGAAGAAAAGTTTGAAATAGAAATTGCTGAGGAAGATGCACAAAAAATGGAAACTATGGAACAAATAGTTGAGTATATAGTAAAAAAAACCAATAGTTAGTGTTAAATGAGCAGAAGAGTAGTAGTTACTGGTATTGGCTTAATTACTCCACTGGCAGCAGATGTCAAAAACACTTGGCTCAAATTAATAGATGGCAAGTCTGGTATAAGGGAAATCAACAGATTTGATTTTTCTGATCTTGCTTGCAAAGTTGCGGGGCAAGTGCCTATGCAACACGATAATATTGAGCACTACTTTAACTCGCTAGATTATATCTCTGAAAAAGATCTAAAAAGGACAGGTCGCTTTATTCACTACGGCATTGCGGCTGCTATTCAGGCAGTAGACGATTCCATGATTTTGGAAAACCAAAATATCAATCGAGAGCGCGTTGGTGTAGCTATTGGTTCTGGTATAGGTGGTCTTCCATCAATTCAGGAAAATGTAATTACTATGCAGGAAAAGGGTCCTAGGCGTGTCAGCCCATTTTTTGTTCCCGCAAGTCTAATAAATTTGATATCTGGGCATATTTCTATTAAATACGAATTTACAGGCCCAAACGATTCAGCAGCAACCGCATGTGCAACAGGTGCGCATGCAATTACAAACTCAGCGAGAGCTATAAAACTTGGTGAAGCAGACGTGATGGTTGCAGGTGGATCAGAAAGTGCACTGTGTAGGGTTGGAATTGCAGGTTTTACATCCATGAAGGCACTATCAACTAAGTTTAACGATAAGCCTGAAGAAGCTTCAAGACCATGGGATGAAGAACGTGATGGGTTTGTTATGGGTGAAGGGGCTGGTATATTAGTGCTAGAAGAATATGAACATGCAAAAAAAAGAGGAGCAAAAGTATATGCTGAACTGATTGGATACGGACTAACAGGGGATGCACACCACATCACAGCACCACATTCAGAAGGAAGAGGTGCATTTAAAGCAATGCAAATTGCCTTAAAGAGTGCACAAGTTAATACAAACCAAATTGGATATATCAATGCACATGGCACTTCAACACCGCTTGGAGATCAAATCGAAGTGATAGCAATAAAACAGTTATTTGATGATTATGCTTACAAAGTACCAGTGTCTTCCACTAAATCTTCTATAGGGCACTTGCTTGGCGCTGCAGGGAGCGTCGAAGCAATATTCAGCATCCTTGCGTTAAATAATGGAATTACTCCACCAACTTTAAATCTACACAAACCTTCGGAAGGATGTGATTTAAATTTTGTACCATTTAAAGCTCAAGAACATAAAATCCAATATGTACTTTCCAATTCATTTGGCTTTGGTGGCACTAACGCTTCGCTTATCTTTAGACAAGTATAAAAGCCAAGTCTAAACTTTGATAAATCTACTACTATTAAAAAATATGCAAGAAACTTTATAAAAACTTAACATAATTTAATCATAAAAATATCATTTTTATATCTTGTGTAAAAGTGAGTTTCAACACTCGAAGAATCTTTTTTTTATTAATATGAATTGGGTAAACTGAAAAATAAATTTTATTTACTTTTACAACATCTTAAGATCTAATATCACTTTATCAGTCGGAAATATCAAGAGGGATTATAATTTAGGCTAGTATGTTTTTTACCCTTTTTCTCAAAATATTGCCTATTTATATTACAATATTTATTGGTTATTTAGCAGGAAAATGTCTTAAGATTGATAGAAATACTATATCTCAAATACTCTTTTATATAGCTAATCCAATAGTGATTCTGTATGGAGTATCTCATACAGAAGTGAATTTAAAAGTAATTTCTTTGCCGATTTTGATATGGTTTATAGGTAGCGTTATGTCCTTATCAGTGTATTATCTTTCTTCTTTTTTATTTAAGGACAACACGAAAAACATATTGGCATTTAGCTCAGGTAGCACAAGTATGGGTTATTTTGGCTTACCAATTGCTATGACTTTGTTTGGTGAGGATTCAGTTTCTGTATATGTTGTCTGTTACATAGGAATGGCATTGTTTGAAAATAGCTTAGGGTTTTATATAGCTGCAAATGGTATCTATACTGCAAAAGAATGCATGTTAAGGTTACTCAGACTTCCTTCATCTTATGCGATGATTCTGGGCTTCTTTTTGAGTGTATGCGATATACAAATACCTGCTTTTCTAACAGATGTTATGATGAATATTAGAAGTACATTTATTACATTAGGAATGGTGCTACTTGGAGTGAGTATTGCGCAAATTACAAATTTTAAAATAGATTGGAAGCTCGCTCTGACAACTATTGCAGCAAAGTACGTATTTTGGCCATTATTTGTTTTGGGAATTGTCCTGATAGACAAACATATTACAGGTATATACGATGAGAGTATATATAAAGCGCTGATGTTGCTGGCTATTATTCCAGTTTCCGGATCTAGTGTAATACTTGCTAATATTTTAAATTATCAACCAGATAAAGCTACTTTGTTACTTTTCATAAGTACTGCAGTAGGACTATTTTACGTTCCACTAATACTATCATTATTTTTTGCTAAACTTGCTCCTTTTTGAGCTTGCGAGTCTAGCTATGCAGCTCAATTATTCTGCCACAATTTTGCTCTATCACATTTGCTACATTCAATATTCCAGCTTCATCATAATAGTTTCCAATTACTTGTAGAGCAAGTGGTAAACCCTCATTAGAAAGTCCAACAGGAACGGAGATAGCAGGTAGACCAGCTAAACTTGCGGGTACGGTGAAGACATCATTGATACACATAATTAGCGGATCTGGCTTTTCATTCAAGCCAAAAGCTTCTGTTGGAGCAGAAGGAACAAGTATGTAATCTATTTTTTCAAATGCTTTTATGAAATCATTTCTGATTAGTGCTCTAATACATTGCGCTTTTTCGTAATATTCATTGTAGTGGCCTGAAGAAAGTGCGTAAGCACCGATTAAGATTCTTCTTTTTACTTCCTTTCCAAAACCTTCCGCTCTTGTTAGTGAATACATTTCTTCGAGGGTGTTGGCGTTAGCCCTGAATCCATAACGCACGCCATCATAACGAGCAAGATTAGATGAAACTTCAGCAGAACAAATTAGATAGTACACTGGTATTGCATATTTAGTGTGCGGCAAGGTGATATCAACAACTTCAGCACCGTTTTCTTTCAAATCGGAAGAAACTTTTTCCCAATGATGAACAATTTCTTCTGAAATCCCATCCATTCTATATTCTTTTGGTATACCAATGCGCTTACCCTTGATATCACCATCTATAAAATTAGAAAATTTAGGCACTGGTTTTTCGCTCGATGTTGAATCTTTGTTATCATAACCACAGATTGTTTCCAGCATTAATGCTGAATCAGAAACGGAGCGAGTAATGACCCCTGCTTGGTCCAGAGAGCTTGCAAATGCAATCATACCAAAACGTGAGCACCTCCCATAAGTTGGCTTTGTTCCAACTACTCCACAATAAGCTGCTGGTTGGCGTACAGATCCACCAGTGTCGCTACCGAGCGCTCCAGCGCACAAAAATCCAGCAACCGATGCTGCAGATCCACCAGATGATCCACCGGGTACAACTTTTTCTCCATCACTTTTTCTAGTCCACACATTTTCGACGGAACCACAATAACTATTTGTATTTGCAGAGCCCATGGCAAATTCATCCATGTTAAGCTTACCGAGCATGGCTGCTCCACTTTTTAAGAGCAACTCAGATACTGTAGATTCGTAAGTCGGAACGAAGTTTTCCAGCATTTTTGAACATGCTGTTGTTTTTATTCCTTTCGTGCAGAATAAATCTTTAACACCAACTGGTATACCCATGAGCGGCGGGGCATTCTTTTGTTTCGAAAAATATTCATCTGCAGCTTTAGCGGCCTTTATTGCTACTTCTGGAGTTTTTGTTACAAATGCATTTAATTTCTCATTTTCAACTGCATTGATGTGTGCCTCTACAAGTTCGACGGCAGAAAAATCTTTTCGTTTAAGCCCATCACGCATCTCTGTAATGCTTAGCTTTCTTAATTCATTCATTCACTAATATTCAATTTTTAGTAAGAATAACAACAATAAGGCAAAAAATCTATACGTTTGTAGTTACAGTTAGAAATGTTGTGACTTGCATAAAAAAGTCTGGCGTTTCCTGTAGCACTCTTAAATTGCTTTGATGTTTAAGTAATGCGAGACCTCAATGACCTGCAACTGGAGGTCTTCACGGTGTGTACACTGCTACGGCACTGGTCTATTGCTACTATAGGATTGGTTAATAAGTACAATGGTCTATTGCTACCACTCAACCAGGGCCAGGGCTTTCGCCCTAACCCTGAAGTAGCTTCTACAATGTTCGTACAGCTATGGTTCTGAGGGTATTGCTTCTCATCCACTGCAAATACTGCACAGTGCTGTCGACTTGGTCGTTGTAGTGTGTTTCTGGAAACATTAAAATCTCATACTCAAAATCGTTCAGCCATATCGCTTGGTGTGGCAAGAAAACTTTTCCAGACTCTATAATTGGAACAATCTGGTGAAATCGAGCGAGTTTGTCGTCATGTGGTACTATTTCAATAATAGGCAAATCACTGTTTGCCTTTAGCTCTTGTACTAATTGCTGACCACTTGTTTCCGCTTCAATTAAAATTGCGTGTGGTTGCAGCTAAGGACAGAACTTGCTCTTTAAGCTTTGGATATTCAAGTTTTGCACGATATACATCGAGTAAATAGAATTTATTATCTGCTTTTGCCCAAGTGGTGCAGACACTAAAACTGCTAGAATCGTTTATTGAAACCGCAGTATCTCATAGATCTTGCTAGAGAGGAAGGACACACAGAAATTATGAGTATATTCTAAAAAGAAAAGTCTATTATTAGAAGCTGCCAGCAGTAACTTTGAATCTTATTTAAGTGGTATAACAATAAGTAGCAAGAACAAGGGTTCTAAACCATTTCTTTCTGAAGTTGTGTTATTTCAGCTTTAGGGAGGCCGGTGGATTCAGCTATTAAGTCGACAGATACGCCAGCTTTAAGTAGGTTTTTAGCGACTTCAAT
>NZ_JAAXCS010000055.1:0-8420 GCF_013309895.1 Wolbachia endosymbiont of Atemnus politus
CTTTTTTTGGATTTAATTCGTTAAGGCCATTACCAACAAGGTTTTTTCTTGCCGTTGTGTGAATAACACTTGGCTGTTTTACCTCATACTTAAATTTTTTATCAAAAGATATACTAGGTTGTTGCATTTTTATATCAGTCATTTTTTTACCTCTAAAATTATTAACTAATACGATTGTAAACTGAGAGGTATTAATTTTGTTGTAACAATGCTAACAGGCAAATATTTACACAGATTCAAGCAGCATCGCTAGAGGATTCTCTATATAATGCTTAAAAGCGTTTAAAAATTTTGCTCCGAGTGCCCCATCAACTGTTCTATGGTCAACAGAGAGTGTTACCGTCATTACCTCTACAATCTCTATTTTTTCATTAATAACAATAGGCTGTTTTCTGGATGTACCAACAGCCATAATACAAGATTGCGGCGGATTGATTATGGCGCTGAAAGCTTTTATACCAAACATACCTAAGTTGGAGATAGTAAACCCTCCTCCTTGAAATTCTTCAGGTTTTAATTTTCCAGATCTTGCTCTGCTTACTAAATCTTTCACCTCTGTTGATATAGATAAAATACCCTTCTTATCAGCATTTTTTACTATAGGAGTAATTAGCCCATCTTCAAGCGCTACAGCGATTGAAATATCTACATTTGCATATCTCAGTATCTTATTATCTATCCACGAAGAATTTACATTAGGAAATTTTTTCATGCTAAAAGCTACAGCTTTTATTACTAGGTCATTAATTGTTACTTTATTGTTTTCATCTGCTGCATTAATCTCGTTTTTGAGCGCTATTAACTTATCAACCTGGCAGTCTACAGTTAAATAAAAATGTGGAATATTCTGTTTGGATTCAACTAGACGCTGCGCTATCACTCGACGCATGTTACTTACTTCAATTACAGTATCCTCACCAGATCTCTCACGATTTTCAATTTGTACATCACTATCTAAGAATTCTAACACATCAGCTTTAATGATACGACCATATGGTCCAGTACCCTTTAATTGTCTTACATTAACCCCTTCATTTTGAGCTATTTTTCTAGCTAATGGGCTTATTCTTGTCCTACCTTCTGCATAACCCGCTGTTATCCCAGTGTCAAGCACTGGGATCCATGCTTCTTTTTTTCTGGATTCCAGCGTCACGCGCTGGAATGACACCAAAGAGTGGCTAGTTGGCTTTTCGTTTAAATCTTGGTGTTCTGATTTTTGATTATCAACAGTACCTTTTGTTACTTCCTTCATTTCCTCTTTTACTTCATTATTGATGGAAGATAAAGCATAGTTATCAAGCGCATCTCCTTCTTCCAGCATTAGGGCTATCGGTTGGTTCACAGGCACGCCACTTGTTCCTTCTGACACTAAAATTTTTGCCAAAACTCCTTCGTCTACAGACTCAAACTCCATTATGGCTTTATCAGTCTCTATTTCGGCAATTACATCGCCTACTTCAACTTTATCTTGTTCCTTTTTATGCCATTTTACAATTTTTCCTCCAGTTTTGCTCATTGTCGGCGAAAGAGCAGGCATCAATATTTCTATAGGCATCAACTTTGCATTTAAAGATCTATTCAATTTTTAATTTACTCTTTATCTTATGTCAATCTAATCGTGAACTATAATGAATAAGTTTGTTACGCCTCTCACGTCATCCCAGTGCATGATACTGGGATCTCGATTAATAAATAAATTTACTATTATCCTATTGTTTTTATTGTTTTGTCCTAGCTCGTTTGCTAACAATTTTCTTTCAATAAAATCAAACAGAGTCAATATGAGAACAGGACCAGGGTTTCATTACCCTGTAAAATGGATATATACTTGCAAAAACCTGCCCCTCAAAGTTACAGAAGAGTTTGAAAATTGGAAAAAAGTTTGTGATATAAACGAAGACTGTGGATGGATAAAAAGTAATCTGCTTAGCAGTAAGCACTACGTGATGATAAAAGAAGATACTTATGGATACCAAAAACAGAGCACAGATAGTAAGATTATTATGAAAATAGACAAGTCTGTTATAATGGGAATAGAAAGGTGCAGTGAGAAATGGTGTTTGCTATCCTCCACAAAACGCAAAGCGTGGGTGCAAAAAGAGCATATATATGGGGTTGATTAGGTTGATAAAAGATCTGGATTGACAGTAGTTTCCAAGCCTTCTGTGGTAGTCTCTTCAGACGTAGCAGAAAGTACACTGATTTCTTGAGGCTCTGAAGAATCACTATCATGTACAGGATTGTTATATTGTCCACAAGAACTACGTAACATCTCCTCGGCAGATGAGTTCAGAATCTGTACAATAGACTTCTCACTCTGTTCTCTTAGCGATTGATCCATTCTAGAAATTAACTCAGAAAACTTGCTATCTGATCTTTCAGCTTCGCTTTTTATCTTATTTTTTATGCTTTCAATATCGTTTTGGTTGATTTCCTCTTTTGTTATATCGAATGAACTTGCAACATCTTGATACTTGACCTTGCAATCACCACTGCCAATTACACAGAGAGCAATAGAGTTAGATATTTCACTTGCAGCCCACTTGTGTATAGCGTAAGCCAAGTAATTGTCATGGCTTTTAATGTTAAACTGTTGTTCTATTAACTCAGAAACTTTATTCTTTATAGACATAAAGCACCCCCTTACATTAGCTGTACCTTTTTGTTAAAATACAGCAATTAAACTAAATAGCAAATTGATACGTGATTTGTTTTAATTAATTATTAAAACAAGAGGCAGAAATCTGAGTCTATATTTTAGTTATAGTTCTAAAATCTCCGATTTACTTTTCTAACAATTCTTTTTTGATTTCCTCCTTTATTTCTTGAGTTACGCCGGAATGAAGTTTTTCAATTAAGTCGCTAACATTAGGATCGTTACCTGGATTTTTTACAAGGGCATCAATTATTTTCTCCACTTCTTTATCTACTTTTTCATAATTAATTTCTTCGTAATCAGTTTTTTTAGCACTAATTTCTACATAACCAGGGGAGCCTCTACTATAGGTCCCTCTGCTTTTGTCAATACAACCACCTGCACCAGGTTTACTGCTTCTCAAACCACTGTTACATTCTATTGCTTCATACTTGATTTCACCATCTTTTATATATGCTATTTGATTATCTGTGGATGTTTTATCTGTTACTATTAGTTTTTCTAATTTTAAATCTCCTTGAGATGCTAAATTGTCTACATGAACCTGTGTGCTATACTCCTTACCACCATATAGCTTATTTACCCCTCCACCTGCAACAGTAATTAATGGCTTGCAATCTTGCCTGTGCGAATTACATATTTCTATCCAAGTTGGCCCTCCATCCTTGTTTGATAGACTATCTTCTTGTCCACCTCCTCCTTCCGTAACTTCAACTTTAATTACAGGGTAACTAGGATCAATTTTTAGTTTAGCTTTAATATAGTCTCCTGGCATCCCTGGTCTACTTTCTGTAGAGTGAGCAGTGTTTTTTATATGACCTGCTTCACCACCTCCCCACGCCTCTATTTCAACATAATCATATTGCGATAAGTCATCTGTATAGCCATCTCCAAGATCATAAGTTTTCCGATCCTTCTCTTCAATCTCTTGTTTCTTCTTTTCTAACTGCTTCTTGATTATTTCTTTCAATTTCGCTTTTAAGCCTGCCAAATCAAGCCTACACAATTTATCAGCATAAAAAACCTCTGTTCTGTTTGCTTTAATCAGTTGATCTTTCAATTGCGTGCACTTTTGTATTTCACCTCTTTCGTTTTTTAGTGTTCTACCATCTTTATCTTTACAATCCACTTCCTCATATCTTAAGTAAAATGGCTCATTATTTTTCTTATTCAAGTATCGTGTTGAGCGACTACAAGCCTCACCAAAGCAAAGGCAGCCATCTTGACCTTGTTCACATTTTTCTTCACGCTTTCCATCTATTAATTTATATACTACTTTCAGTCCTTTACCAGATTGAAATGCCTCGTTTACTTTACTATTTTCATTCACACAGTAACTGCATTTTCTCCTCTCCTGCTTATTTTCGTCAGGGAAGAAGACATACCCTTGCTTATCAAATACTATGTCATTTAACCTATCCTGAGGTTTTGTTAATATGTCTACGTATATTTCCTTTTTCTCTTCCCTTTCCCTACTTGGAAGATAATAGAACTGATTTGATTCCTTTGAATAAACAGCATTGTACTTAATGTACCCTGCTCCCATTGATTTTAATGGTATTATCTCACTTTCTCTTTTAAGGATAAACTCTTCTGGTTCTGGTTGCCAACCGGAAAGACAAAGCATTTTACCGTTAGAATTTTCTTGATCTTTTACTCTCATATATCTTACTTCTATTTTTGATTGTCTCATATTATCTAATCTTAACTTAGTGGATTCACATCTTTTAGGTTCATTGGGGTTTGTTAGACTGCAAGAATCACCATCAGGAAACTGAACCCCAATATTAGGAATAAGCTCATATTGTTCTAAAATTTCAAATCGAGAACTGTTTTTAAATATATTCTCTATAACATCACCGATGTTATTTTTATTGTTGTCACTATTAGTTGCTTTTCTAACTATTCTCGGTTTTACTACTTTCAAAGATAGAGGGCCAACATTTGTAGGCTGGCTGGTATTAACATTAAAAGTACGGGTACGCGCATTCATCTTCATTCCTATCTTTAACGTGTTTCCATCTACTATCTCTACTTCTTCAAGTTCTGGAGCAGGTGGTGCAGGGAAACAACGAGCGGGAAATTGTAATTTCCTTTCAGACTCTTCTCTTTCAGTACCACGGTACTCAGCGCAGAGTTGACCCTTTTTTCTATAGGTCTTGAAGTAATAGTGAGTATCCTTATCTGTAACAGTATATGAGTGATTTGGAATATTCTCATTGTTTGAAACAACGTGTGGAAAACCTAACTCTTTTCTTTCCTCAAGTCCACTAATCATCACTCCAACTCTTGGATTGAAGTAATCATTATCTTTATCTGTTATAGGGACAATTCTAACCTGCGGAGGCGACATCGCAAGTTGTTCGCAAAATGGAGGCGGGCCAGGTGCAAGTGGTACAGGAGCACATTTTACTGCCGTTTGGTAGCAAGTATCGCACTCATTTATACTCACAGAGGTTGCACCTGCAGCACCTTTCGTTATACTATCTGCACAGGCAATTTTTTGACTGCAAGCACACACCTTAGGAGAATTAGCAAATTTTTCTTGCTCCTCCTTAGTGACACCTTCTGCCCACTCCCAATTCATACCATTTTTCATCTTGTCTCCCTCTTTTGTTCCTTCCCAATCAACAAAAACTGCTGCAGAAACTCCAGCACCACTACTTTGCGTTCCGTATATTTGACGGCAAGACGTTCCACTGTGTAAGTCATAGCAATAACTTTTTCCATCATAAGCACACACTCTAATTTTGGGATTAAAATAACCATCAACCCCTTGATCTTTTATTGCTTTTACCTTAATTTCTTTTACCCAATTTCCACCAACTATTGCTTCAAACCAAGTATTACTTTTTATGTTCCACCATGAACAATCAGCATACCCCTGATATGAAAAACTAAATACCAAGAAAAGAATCAATAAAAAATTAAGCCCTACATTTTTCATAAAACACCGGCAACCACTTATTAACTTTCTCTCCTTTTTCCTTTATCGCTTCATACATATACTTTATAGTTTCTTTATTAGCTGAAAGTACATGTATTTCTTGCATGTCTTTCAAATCTAAATTTAAGGTTACTAACCCTTTATATTGCTTTATTAGGAATAAACCTTCCTGCGTTGGAGTTTGCAAAATTGTATTCAGTTCCTCTTGCGATAGAGAAAATGCTTTCATGTATAATCTATTTGCATTGACGTTTGGCATCAAAATTCTTGTATCGACATGCTTATCCAGACACTGAGTAAATTTGCTGGCAAATGCTAGGTTTAAGTTTTCAGTACTTAGAATTACCACAACATTTAATTTTGTCATTCTTCGCATCCAGTTATCAAACTCTTCCTCTGTAGAAAAAATGTTGCTTATCTCCCATGCTTCATCCAAAACAAGTATAGCAGGCGAGCCATCACATTTTGCTTCAAAAGAGTATAAAAAATAGTAAAGTATCACGGACATACATTCTTTTCGTTTTGTGAGGTTTGCGGTGTTGAGAGATATAATTTTTGTTTCCCAGTCAATGCCTGATTCATCACCATCTTGAAATAAGTAAGCAAACTCACCGTCACCGCACCATTTGCTTATCTTACCCCCAAGGAGCAAGAGCACCTCGGAAATTTGAGAAATAGAACGCGATTCTCTTGGTATAGCAAATATAGAATCTACAATTTTTTTTATCTTTTCTTCTACGTCCACCAAGCTTGTATCGGCCACCATTCTTTTGATCAGCTCAATAAGCATACTGCGATTGGAAGCACTATCTTCAATGTTTAGTGGATTAAATTTCAGGCTTTCATCTTTATATTTCGGATCAATTATGTAGTATTTACCATTCACTGCTTTAGTGAAAATTATTGATTTTCCAGTGTTATCCAATATAACAATCCTAGGATTAAATTTTCTTGACTCTGATAATAAGAAATTAATCAGTGAGGTTCTGCCCGAATTTGGAGCTCCAAGTACCGTAGTATGACCATTTTTTTTCTTTCCATGAAAGTTAAAAAAATAAGGGCATCCTTTTTTTGAGAAAAAGACTGTTACTGCTTCTTTCCACCTTCCACCTTTTAATGTGCCTGATGTAAAATCATGCAGCATGGCAAAACTGCAAGCATATTTTGCTAATATGTTTTTCGGTTGTGTAATAAAAGTAAAATTACCAGGAAGTTGAGCCCAAAAATGATTTTCCATGTGAAGGTCAGTTCTGAACATCATCAAACCAATTAACGACATTATGGAGGATAGGTCGCTAATACTTTTAGCTAATCTCGCTCTATCATCAGCAAAAATCGTAAAAATAATTTTCTGTTGACAAAAATCAATAGCGGAAGTGTTTTCAAGTTCTATTATTTCTTTTATCTCTGAATTTTGAAGTAAGGTATTCTCCTCACTGATCTGCAGCATATTAATTTGGTTTTTAAATTCTTTAACTGCTTTGTTATTACTAGTAAATACTATTATTTCTGTAATAATAAGCTCAGAGCCGAGTTGCAAACACCTATCTATATTTTCCAAAGGAATTTCTCGGTATTCCTTTATGCAGAAAATAGAACCTAACTTCTGTTGATTTTCAAATGTTGTTTGAAATGTATTAAAACCAAAAGCTACCTTTAAATCTTTAACATGATGCGACAGATCCATTTCATATATTGGATAATCTTTGTGTGTTAACGTAACGATATAATGAAGAAATTCCGTCATTTCAGAATACACTTCACCCTCGCTAAACCTAAGACCCAACTTCTTGGCTCCGAAAGGTTCTAAATCACTTTGAATTAAGTCCGTCACCTTTTTTAATTCCTGGTGATTTTCTTGTAAAAACAGCTTATGCTTATTCTCTATTCTACTAAGAAAAAACGAATTATTACTGTGCTTACCAAAATCGCTAAACACCACTACAATGTATAACTCATTTATATACTGTAATTTACTGTCAGTAAGTTTATTAAGCCGAGTTGAATGAAGCTCATCAGAAAAGTCTCCAGTTTTATTCCATTTTAAGCTTAATCTATTACGCTTTCGGACAGTATGGATCCAAACGGTAAAATGCAGGCTGTTAATATTTTTTGATATGCTTTTTCTAATTTCAGTCCTAAGGTCGCTATAGTTATCAGCGGAAGAATAATCTTCTAACTTGATTATTTTTAACAATTCCCCCTGTTTTGTCAGTATGGTCTCTTCATCGTAATGGCAAGCGTAAGGGATAAAATCTAAATCAATACTTTCTAATAATGCTAGGTTATCTTTTTTTCCAAGCTTAGAGTTAATTGCTGGTATTTTTGGTTGCATACAACATTATGTGTATTCAATAAAGATAAATAAAAAATATAAAATACTATAAGTGATACTTACTTTTTCTCTTTATTTGTACTATCAGGTTGTGAATCCACACCCTTTGCAAAGTTAAATTTTTCTTTCAGGTAATCCGTTGCTTTTTCTGTGCTACCAAACATCATGACCAGCACACCAAACATTATCATAAAAAAGATCAGGCCCCTAAACACTATCGCAAGTATCACTGCAGCTATACATAATCCTATAATTGTTGAAGGACTCATATTTTCTACAGTATCCTTAACTGAAAATGAAGAAACAAAATTTTTTACTGTTTCTTGTACGTCCTTTAATTCATCGCCCACTGAACTTGCTTCGCTAGAATATGAGGCAAAGATAAAACCTAACAGGGCTATAAAAACCAAAACTCTATTCAATCGAATGCGCATCAACTAAATACCCTTTAAATATCCCTTGATTATAACAACTTTTACATC
>NZ_JAAXCS010000056.1:0-8179 GCF_013309895.1 Wolbachia endosymbiont of Atemnus politus
CATTCATTACAGAGCAATTTCATTTATCGATGGCATTGGGCGCATTTGTTGCTGGATTATTAGTTGCAGAAACGGAGCATAGGCACTCAGTGGAACACGCGGTGTTGCCATTCAAAGACTTATTTCTCGGCTTATTTTTCATGAACGTCCGTATATCTATTGATATTGTTATTTTACTCAATAAATTGCAGCTAATTACTTTATTATCGCTCATCCTTATCGTTTTAAAAACATCTATCATATACGTATTGTGCAGATATTTTGGATTTAAGAGTGCACCTTCCATACAAGCTGGGTTATTATTTGCACAGGGTGGTGAATTTGCATTTATCTTGTTTCGTTTAGCAGATGAGTTAGACGTACTACCAAGTGAAATAGCCCAAGTGCTTATGATGGTAACTACGGCAACTATGGCTTTCACTCCTCTTCTATCGTGACTGGGAAATTGGATAGTAAATTCATCTAGCACTGAGAAAGTAATACTAGACGGTGAAGCAATTGAAACAGATACGCAAGATCTTTACAACCATGTAATAGTTGCTGGATTTGACAGGGTGGGATATATGGTAACAAAAATGCTTACTATAGAGCATCTAGGTTACGTTGTTGTGGATATTCAATCGAAAATAGTCAAAGAATGGAAAAGTGACAGTTTTCCTATATACCTTGGAGATGCTACAAGACATGAAATTTTAAAATCAGTAGGAATAGAAAGAGCTCAGGCTCTCGTGATTACAGTAATGAACGAAGTTACTATAAAGAAGATAGTTTCTTTAGTTTCGACAAATTTTGCACATCTAAATATTATAATACGCCTACCAGATCTGAGTAGTGCAGTGGTTTATAAGGATTTAGGGGCTAGTAACATTATTCCTGAAACATCTGAGATGGGACTGCAACTTGGTGGAGCAGCACTGAGCCTGAATGGAAATAGCGAAAGCGGAGTTGAGTCTTTAAAAATAGGTTTAGTTAAGGCAATTACAGCATGATAAAGGATATTAGCAGTGATATAGAGATGAATGATTACTCCCAGTTAGTAGCTATTTGGGTGACGTTTGTTTTGTCTATAATTAGCCATATATATAATTATCCAAATCAAGGAAAGTGCAAACCAAGTTACTGCATATTCCAAGTGTTTTATCAGCTGTATAGTTAATTTATTGCCGAAATCTTTTTGCCACAGCATAAATTTCTCTAGCTCAATACCGAGTTCATTAGAGATTTCTTCTGTAGTTAGGGTAAACCACGTGTTCAAAGCAGTATCATTCTTGATCAACCAACTTCTGCTTTTCTGCCATTGCAATATAAAATCCCACTTACATCTACTTTTTCAATTTTTGTTTTTTCCTCTTTTTTTCTTTAACTATTCCTTTATTCACCAGCATGTAATGTCCAATTGTGAGTAGCACAGGAGACAGACATGATAACCGCGTTGCCCTTCAAAAACGCATAGTTCTATGTTACTCAAAATTCCATCAATCTTGACGTGTCCGTAATTAAATTTTGCAAGATCATTATTGGTCAATAGATAAACAACTAGAAGATTCATATTTTTGATTGTATTATTCTCCCAGCTCAGCCTTAATAATTGCCTTAACCCTAATGAAAAAAAAGTAAACAAGGTATAATTAAAACAAATACTGTTTTTTTTAACACTTTATATTTGCACATTTAGGTAATATTCTGCACCTATAAGCTCAATAAGGCTAATCTGCTCTTTAATCCAATGTAAGTGCTCTTCCTTATTTTTCATAGTTCTTCTAATAACATTACACTAACAAAATCCTTTTCCTTTTCAGCAACAGAAATTGCCTCTTTGTAGTCTTGTAAACCTTTTTCTTCTAATTTGAGATTATTTTCTAAGACTTTGCGTATTGTATCTTTCGTGAACATCCCGTCATAAATTGAGATTTCATTTGTATCTTGAAAGTTTGGTACACCTTTAAGCAATAGAATTCTTTCTGCCAGTTCATTTGCATGTCCAAGTTCTTCATTAGGCTCTTTTTACATCTTTTCTGAAAGTTTAATAATCCCATTATCTTTAAAAACTGCAGAATGCAAAAGATACTGACGCACAGAAGTCAACTCGTTGGTTAGTAATTTATTCAAATTCTTTACTATCTGTTTACTCATAACCTTCCTTTAGTTTAATCTATCGGTATAATCTATACGACAATGAAGCTGATGACAACTCATTTGATAGTTCCATTTACAACAATCGTACCAAATAGCATATCATGATATGTCTGTTTCTTAGGAGAGAAGCAAGCAACCAAATACCAGCAGAGGACAAGCAGATACTCTGTAACTACAGCCATAACTACTACCAATATGTTGAAAACGCTTACTAACGCACCTTGTTCTTGAAAAAGCCCGACAAGGATAATAATTACGTTTTTCAATAGATGAAAGAAAAAACTGAGAAATGCTTCTATCAAATGCTAAACTCAAGTCTAGTTTAGAACTGTCTAATATTATGATATGTATGTTCATTAACTGCTGACCGGGAGTTGCCTGAGCTGCTGAAGATATAAAATATGTGAAGTAACTGCAATTTACAAACATATGTGATAGATCTAAAATTAACGGAAAACCCTTTAACAATAGTATAATTAATAAGTTTGGAATTAATAAAACTACCATATCTATTTAATATGCGCAAAAGCGCCTTTGTATACTGACAATTTCTGTCATTATTTATATTCCAAATATTTTATTATGAAATCTGTAAGTTCATCAAAATGCTGAAAGCATAACAAATCTTCGTAGCCACTTATTAATTGGCCGTATACGATAGGCAAACAATTAGCGTTTTGTGAACACAAAATATCTGTAATGCTATCACCAACGAAAAATACATTTTCTCTATTTATAGGCAACGTACTCTCCTCTAGTGCAAATAGCAGTGGGGTTGCAGATGGTTTATCTTCTGCAGTATCCCATGAACCAACTACTCTCTCAAAGTAAGAATCCAGCTTAAAATAGGCAACTTCTTTACGTAAATTAGTGTTTTTCGTATTGCTAACTATTGCTAGATAAATATTATGATTTTTCAACGTTGGCAACATTTTCACTACTCCCTGGTTTAGAGTACTGTTTTACAACAGTGTATTATCTAAGTATTGTTGGTATATCTGATTTGCTTCTTTCCACTGATCGCCAAATAAATTGACCATGTAGCTTTTTCTTGATTCATGGGAGTTTCTATCAGCAGTTTTATTACTACGCCGCATTGAGTCTAAGGTATGCTTAATAGCATTAGAAATATTATCTTGAGTGTCAACTAAGGTATAATCCCAATCAAATACTACTGCTAATGGGTTGCTTTTCATCCGTATAATGATATGTATTTTAAGTTAATAAGTAAATAACATTTTAATGAAAAAAACGTAAATAAAACGCTCTTGGTCCTTCATTAGAGTAGCAGATAGATTCAAAACCCTATATAATTCACGTACTTTATAGCAGTTGCTATATAAAACAATATTTTCCTCTTTTTGACTGTCCAGAGCTTTTTTATTTCCCTTTGCTAACTCTTTCTGTAAATCACATCTCTCTTTGTTGTAATATTGGAAATACATTAGACTTTTTGCATAACCTAAAAAAGGCTATTATTTTGGCGCTTTCTGCAATGCCGCACTCTCTTAGATTGCTTTAGCTATAAACATTAAAAAATTCACCAAATGAAAAAAAGGCAAAAGAATCCCCATGGTTGTTGGTTAGCTATTTTCTATGTACCTCAAATATCGGCGTTTTTATCCTAAACGCTAGGGATTTTATACAACTACTCCAACGTTAAGAAATTTACTAAAGTAGAAAAAAGGCAAAAGAAACCCAGAGCAGCTAGTATTTAGATTCTCCCTTGTTCTATTTGACGTTCTATACTGTCTTAAACGACCTATAAGCGCGTTTCAGTTTGTATAGGCAAAAACCTAGAAGTTTCATGAAGACATAGAGTGCACATAGTGCAAACTCTTAAACATGAGACGCCAAATACAAAATTTCCTTTGTCGTTTTAATCTGCAGATTGCGAAGATAAATCAATAGCTTCATTGTCATTGTAATGAAATTGAAGGGGGTTGTCAAATGATTTCTTTCAACGTTATACTTCTGCTGAAACAGAAGTCTATTTTCAAAAGAAGAATTCAAATCAATCCAAACACATAAGCGTAGTATTACCACCAAATGCTGTAGTGTTTAAACTCACAACCTTTTCTGTATAGAAAAACGTTGCAAATAATTAGGACCACTAGCTTTAGGACCTGTGCTGGATAGCCCTCTACCACCAAATGGTTGTACCCCAACTGCTGCACCTATCTGATTGCGATTGATGTACACATTTCCAACTGACACTTTTTTGCTTATTAAATTGATCTGATTTTGTATACGGCTCTGAAAAGAAAACGTAAGCCCCATATGCTGTGCTGTTTATGTCACTTATAACCTCATCTAATTGTGACTTATCAAAACTTATGATATGCAAAATGGGACCAAATGTTTCCTGCTTTAATTGCGAAATTTTTTGTATTTCATAAATATATGGAGGAAAGAAATAACCATTATGAGAATTTGTGCCCATAGGCACTTTTGATGGCTTGAATCTTTATCCCCTGACATTTTTTCCGTGTGTTTAGTCAGCATATTAATAGATGTTTTGTAAACTATTGGACCAATATCAGTGCTAAGCTGTATTGGGTCACCAACCTTTAATTCCTGAGCTGCGTCGCATATCATCTTTATCTGTTTTTCTGCTATATCTTCTTGAATAAATAGCACTCCAAGCGAAGAACAGCGTTGGCCTCTATTTCGAAATGCAGAAAGTAAAACATCTGAGGACACCTGCTCCAAAAGAGCTAAGCTGTTAACAATCATAGCATTTAATCCACCAGTTTCAGCAATAAGTGGGACAATAGGACCATTTATGCTGGCTAGCATTCTATTAATTATTTGAGCGGTTTGTGTTGAACCAGTGAAAGCTACACCGGAGATTCTACTATCTGGTACTAATGTCTTACCTAAATACTGACCGCCCCCTGGAATAAAATGCAGGACATTTTTTGGTATCCCTGCTTCATGTAATATTCTAACAGCTTCGTAAGCAATAATCGGTGTTTGCTCTGATGGTTTCGCCAGCACTGCATTGCTTGCCACAAGCGCAGCTGATACCTGTCCAATGAAGATAGCAAGTGGAAAATTCAATTATGATATACATAAGAAAACCCCTCTGCCTTAAAAAAAATGAAGTTAACTTCGCCTGTTGGGCCTGGCATTTTTTTCCAGTTATTCAGTTCGTTTCTTGCTATCATTGCGTAATAACGCAAAACGTCGACTGCTTCTCTTACTTCTGCTATTGCATCGGATAAAACCTTTCCTGCTTCCACGATCAGAATGTAAATCAGCTCTTTCATAATTTCTTCAAACAAATCTGCAGCTCTTTCAAGAAGCTTAGTACGCTCTTCTGCTGAAACATTCTGCCAATGAGCAAAAGCACTATGCGCTACTTCAATAGCGCTTAAAGCCTGATCACTTGTAGTATTCGACACTTCTCCAATCACATTCTCCAAATGTGCTGTATTAACAACTTCAGTAAATTCAGCACCGTTAAATAGTACCTCTCCATCATTTATCGGTCCAGCCTGCCATTTCTTTTCGCTAAATTCTTTTATATCGTTTGCGAGTTTTGAAACTGTAACTGAATCGCTAATATCCATCCCTAAAGAGTTTTTCCTTCCCTCTCCAAAAATATCTTGTGGCAACGAAATGCTTGGATGATGTTCATACTCCAAGCTTTTAGCTTGTTCTAATGTATCTGAAAGTAACTCTTCAATTTTAACGTTAGAATCATTTATTTGATTGACAAATGAACTATTAGCTCCATTTTCAAGAAGGCGTCTAATAAGATATGGTAATAAATCACTATGTTTACAAACCGGCGCGAATATGCGGCAATTGATATTTGTTGCAAGTTCTGATGTTGCATAATCGTATAAGCTCTTACCCATTCCAGGTAAGCGTTGGAACTTAAACCCAGGGTGGTTTTTATCAGCAAGCTCCATTATATCAGCAAAAGTATAAGCGTTATGAGTTCCAAAGCATGGATAAAAGTGACTTGCTTTGCTTAAAAGTTTCTGTGCGCTGGCAAGGTAGCATAGATCTGTATAGCTTTTTCTAGTAAATACCGGGTACCCACTTAACCCTAATTCCTGTGTGCGCTTGATTTCTGAGTCCCAATATGCTCCTTTCACAAGCCTCACCATAACTTTATGTTTTGACCGAATAGCAACATCTTCAACAAAATCAAGAACAGACAAAGCACGTTTTTGATACGCTTGTACAGCCAAGCCAAGTCCTTCTCACTGAGAAAGCGACTCACCAAGACGCAATTGCTCGAATAAAACTAATGACGTCTCATGTCTTTCCGATTCTTCTGCATCTATACATAGTGAAATGTTATATTTTTTTGCTTCATGGCAAAGCTCCAACACCTTGGTTCTAAGTTCTTCATCTATACTACCAAATTGCTGAACTCATAACGTGGATGCAATGAAGACAACTTGATTGAAACTTCATGAGATTTAAAGCAATCGCCCGTATCAGTAGATTCACTTATGGCTTTTATTGCATGCATATAGGAATTAAAATATTCCTCTGCCCCCTCAGATGTACAAGCAGCTTCACCAAGCATATCAAAATAGCATAAATACTTGATATGATCATCTGACTCTATATTTTCCAATGCTTTTGCTATAGTTTCTCCAACAATAAAATGCTTGCCAAGCATTAACATCGCTTGTTTCACTGCTTTGCGGATTACTGGCTCCCCTAAATTTTTAAATAATCTGGAAGTTGCGTGATAGAATTTTGTATTTTTCTCCATCGCTTCTTAGTATACTACTTCCTATCACTAAACTCCAAGTAGAAGCATTAACAAACAACGAAGAGGAACATCCTAAGTGTTTACTCCACTCTTGATTGACAATTTTATCTTTGATTAGTTCGTCAATTGTATAATCGTCTGGTATTCTAAGTAGTGATTCAACAATGCACATCAGCGCTATTCCTTCTTCATTGGAACACGAGTATTGCTGCATAAAAGAATCTATGATGCCTAATTTACTGCCTTTAATTTTTTCGACAACTTGTTTTGCAATATTGTAAATTATGTTTTTTGAATCAGCCGAAAGCTCTATTTTTTCTGTAAGATAACGTATATAACTTTTTTCATCAGTACGATAAAATCCCTGCAAACGTTTTCGCAATTCGTTAGGTTCTTGTAAAGAATTGATCATAATTATCTCTACAAAACACCTTTACTATGTAAGATAAGATTACATCATAACTTCGTGTGGAATAAATCATTGTTTATAAAGGACCAGGGTGAAGGAGCCTAACATGTGCCGCTCTTCTTATAATATTTAGGAAGGAAAGCAGAATCTATGTATCCGTTCAGCAGTGTTGCCGAAAGTCATGCAAGATAACTTTAAATGATATTTTTATAATAATTTAACTATTGTGTTAGAACCTGATCATAATCTTTTGAGAAGTGAAAGCAAGAACGACCATTTGCAGGCTAGTTCCGTTCGCAATTTTTCCAAATCGCCTGCATCAAGCAAACGATCTCTCAACAACCCATCTCTTTATATAGATTGCCATGCAATAAAAAATGTATTTCACTTCGCTTTATTACCTCAACAGCTGCATCAATAGTAGATTTTATTTGAGTTACAAAATTTTCTCCCGTATAGCCAGCATCAACGAGTATATTCAGAGATTGAGCATTTTCGACCATTTTCACAGCACTGCTACGACCAGTTGCTTCTGCAGTTGTCACACAAATTGCATGTCCTGTGTATCGTCGTCAGGTGGCGTCCTCAAATAGAGGGTTGCAGCAGATGAACAGCTCTTCTCTACTTCTCCCGGTCAGTAGCTTCTTTCATTCCAAGTCCCGTCCAATCCTTGATGTCGTCGAACCATTCTCTCATTGGTCCTCCAGGTCTTCTTCCACCGACAACTTTTCCCTGAAGTATCATTTGTGCCAAGTGTCCCGAAGATCCTCGCAGAACGTGTCCAGCAAATCTAGTCTTTCTTTGCATTATGCATTTCAAAAGTTTTCTCTCTTCTTCAACCCTCTTCAGGACTTCTTCGTTTGAGGTTTTTTCTAGATAGCTTATCTTTTCCA
>NZ_JAAXCS010000057.1:0-7932 GCF_013309895.1 Wolbachia endosymbiont of Atemnus politus
GCTTTCTTCCAGGCTTAGAGCTGCCTTGATCAAAATTAGAAATCTCGAGCTGGGATTCGGCAGATTTCGCCGCTGCACCGCTGGAAGGACAAGTCCCCGCTGGTGGTCGCAGTTGAATCCTCAGACAGCGCACATCCTGCGCTTTCCGTTAGAGAAAATTCACTGCTCGATGAGCTTGCCAGAATAGCGAGATTAGGCCTAACGCGGAGCAAACCCGGAGCGCTTAGAATTAATTTGAAACAAAAATAGACCATATTTATATTGGATTCAAAGAAGACTGGATAATATATTGTTCGACATCTGCTACTTTTTCGAGCTTGGTATTAGGCTTTAAAACGTAGTACAACGCAAAGCTCATACAAACTAATCCAACTATTCGAACAACCACTGCTACTACAGGCATTTTCATGATATACAATGCAGCACCGCTTGCCAATAACAACACTCCAACAATGCCAGCTATAATTGGTTGAAACGACCTTTTTGATGATTTTTCATCCATAGAATTTCCCTTGCCAGATCCACTACATGGTTCAGCAGGAGAGGGGTTAGCAGGGGTGTTTGGCTCTTGTGCAGTAATTTCCTTGGCTTCAACTATAAGAGTAGTAGACGAAGCATCTGGATCTTCTATTGTTGTATTACTATTGTTGCATGTAGTGGTTTCGATATTAATAGCAGTGTCTGTTGTAGCAGTAGGATAGGGAATTTGCTGTTCTATCGTCGTCTTTACACTAAGAATATCTTCTGAAAGTTTTTCGGGTTCTTCTAAGAAGTCCTTACTGTTAGAGGCGCTTGCCGTTGGAGTGGGCTTTCCCTTCCAATTTTTGAGTTTTTTGACAATAGCTTTTCCTATTTTTTTCGGCGTTCTCATAACGTTTTCTCCTTATAAAATTTTTTGATTTAGTTGTGGTGGTTAACTGGTTCTAAGAACCTAAAAGCAGATGCAGCAAGATATTCTCTGTTTTCTTCAAATGCTAACCAGTAATGGTCTTCTTGCTCACATACAAAACCTGTTGTGTTAGAACCAGCAAAAATATCTAAAACAACATCTCCCGGTTGTGTTAGAAACTGAATAAAAAATTGAGGTAATTTAGCGGGGAATCGAGCTGGATGCTGTTTTATACCTAGTTGCTTACATGCAATAAGATACTGGCTATTAGACTCTGAATTAGGAATCTGCAAAAGATTTGATAGTATAGCTCCGCCATTATTTTTACCAAATCTACTACTAATATTATGCCCTGATGGTCGTTTTTTAGGAGTATAATAAGCTTCTGGGTTCTCGATAAGTTTTTTATGCGGTCACTGTATTTTACTAGCACCTTTGTGACATCTGCTTTAGGCCACTCTGTTTTGCTGAAGCACCATACTGTATTAACAGAATCTTTTGCTCTGATTTTTCTCTTATTTACCCATTCAATTGGACTTGGCAATTTAGAGGGATTATACCAGTAAAAATCTTCTGCAAGAAAGAAGCTTATATCGTCACAGAGATGTATAAGCACTCTAAAATTATAGACTTCGAGATGGCACGCCTTTTTCATAAGCCCCATCCAGATCAAGTACAAAACTGCCTGTATCTTTGAGTTTGCTATGTACTAATTTTGCAAATTGGCTAAGCCATGAAACATATTCCGCTTGGGATTCATTTCCGTACTCTTTTTTTTCTTTGCAAAGCAAACGGTGGGCTGGTGATTACGAGATCTAAGCTATTATCTGGTAGTTGCGGCAATAGGTTAAGTGAGTTTTCACAATATGCAGCTCCTCTATCTGTAGTATATATGGGTTTATTATTAAATTTAAATTTTTTCAATATGGGTATGTCACATAAAATCCATACATAAATAGCTATTTCGCCCCGCACAGGTGTTTTCATAAAGCTAAAAATATTTTGAAACGATATCAAATTATAAGGATTATATACAATGGTGGTGTATATATTTGGTAGAAAATTTAGCTTATCTTTTACATCGGCTTATTTAAGCAGCGTTAACACGTTTTGGTCTTTTGTAGATGAGTAATTCTCTAGGAATTGTCCTATTGAATTCTATGATATTATTGTGTGTACATTGTATAGAATGTCTTCGCAATCTGTGCAGGTTAACGACAAAAAACTTAGGGTATTTGGCGTATCATGTTTAAATTTTTGCACTATGTGTACCTTATGTCTTTGTAAATTTTCTGGGTTTTTACCTATATAAGCTGAAACGCGCTTATAAGTCGTTTAAGACAGTAGAAAACGTCAAATTGACAAGGAGAACGTGAATGACTAGCTACCATGGGGTTCTTTTGCCTTTTTTCCTGCTTAGTAAATTTCTTAACGTTAGATTAGTTGCATAAAAGCAGATAAACCCTAGCGTTTAGGATAGAAAACGCCGATATTTGAGGTACATAGAAAATAGCCAACCACCACGGGGCTCCTTTGCCTTTTTTCTTGATTAGTAAAATTTTTAATGTTTATAGCTAGAGGTTAATTGCAAAAAGCAGCTAGCGTTTAGAATAAAAAAACGCCGGTATTTTAAAGTAAATATAAATACCACATGGCCTCTTTTGCCCTTTAGTTTAAGTTATGTAAGAAGTCTATTCTATTAGCTAGCAAGGTAAAAATGCGCACATCCAATATTGGTCCTTTAGTTATCGTTACCTGTATTGAGTTTGCCGCTCTGCTGAACGGATACAACAAGAACCTCTCGTATAAGCATGACAAATTGCTATAGCAAGAGCATCAGCAGCATGGTGACATTTTATATTTAAGTCCTTAACTATCTGTTTCACCATAAATATAACCTGATCTTTATTAGCATGGCCGTTTCCGGTGATGCTTTTTTTTACATAGTTTGCGTCATATTCATTTACAGTTAGCTCTGTTATTTCTAGCACTAAAATTACGATTCCTCTCGCATATCCCAAAGTTAGTGAAGATTTAGGATTCCTATTAACAAAAATTTTCTCCACTGCAGCTTCACTTGGAGAATACAAAGAAACTACTTCTTTTAATTGTTCAAAAATTATACGTAGGCGTTCACCTATGCTGAGCTTACTGTCAGTTGATATAGTGTCACTGCCTAGAAATTCGATACCACTTTTTTCATTTAGATCAATAACAGCCCACCCGGTTTTACTTATTCCCGGATCAAGACCTATTATTTTTACCACTCAAAGAACACTTAGCCAATAAACGAATACAAATAAAAATATCCAGACTATATCTACAAAATGCCAATACCAAGATGCAAATTCAAAACACAAATGATCTTGAGGTGTAATTTGATCTTTTCGCGCTCTAAACAGACACACTGACAAGAATATTATTCCTATTACAATGTGCGCACAGTGAAACCCGGTAATCATATAAAAATTGGATGCATAGATTCCTGTTTCCTGTAGAGAAAAACTTGTCTCATGATACTCTATTGCTTGTACTATTATAAAAAACACTCCAAGCAATATAGTTATGGACAGCATTTTAATCATGTTCTTTTTATCATTTTCGAGTAAAAAATGATGTGCTGAGGTAACCGTTGTACCAGAAAGTAACAATACTAACGTATTCATGAATGGTAATGACCATGGGTCAGGCGGCAAAACTCCCTCAGGAGGCCATTCAACTTTTTTTGTAGGAGAAAATGCTTCAAACAAAAAAACCGGATCAAGCCAGGCTTTAAAAAATGAACAAAAGAACGCTATAAAAAACACAACTTCCGAAAGGATAAATAAATACATTGCAATCTTG
The DNA here is from genome assembly GCF_013309895.1 of Wolbachia endosymbiont of Atemnus politus. NCBI lineage: Bacteria > Pseudomonadati > Pseudomonadota > Alphaproteobacteria > Rickettsiales > Anaplasmataceae > Wolbachia > Wolbachia endosymbiont of Atemnus politus. The sequence goes on from NZ_JAAXCS010000057.1 coordinate 3,734, forward strand.
AGTCCATGTTTTACAATTGCGGTATGACATTTATCATAAATGGCTTCTTTTATTACATCCCTCCACCAATAAAACAACACTCCTGATACTGCAGAGATTCCTAAAATTAAACCAAGCATCCCAGAAACTTGTTTATGGAGCGTGCCAACTAATCCAAGTGCAAGAATAAGAATTGCCGCTGATATAACGATTGGCCAAGGACTTGGATCCACTAAATGAAAGTCATGTTCTTTACTTTGCATACTACCTTTAAAAATACGTTTTAAGCATACAAATTAGCTTAAAATTGTCAATAATTATTGACAATTAGGATGTTTATTCCTAAAGTTTTGCAGGTGTGATTATGCTTATTGTAATGGTGGATCTTTTCCTTTTAAATAATGGTTATACGAGATGAATAATTCTTTAAATTCAAAAACAATTTTAAACATCGATGGAAAGTCATACAGCTACTTTAGCCTAAGTAGTGCCGGTAAATCTTTAGGAATAGATCTAACTAAGTTGCCCTGTTCACTAAAGGTTTTGCTTGAAAATTTGCTGCGCAACGAGGATGGAGTGAATGTAAAGTTGGGTGATATAAAAACACTAGCAAGTTGCGTCGAGAAACATGTTAATCACGAAATTAGCTACAAACCAGCAAGGGTGTTAATGCAGGATTTTACGGGGGTGCCGGCCATTGTTGACTTAGCTTCAATGCGTAGTTATGTGAGAAAAAATAGGGATAAAATAAATCCGTCTGTGCCTGTTGATCTTGTGATCGACCATTCTGTTCAAGTGGACAGTTATGGAAGCACTTTTTCGTTTGGTAAGAACGTTGAATTGGAAGTAAAAAGAAATTTGGAGAGATATCAGTTTTTGAAATGGGGAGAGTCATCCTTCACAAATTTTAGAGTAGTGCCGCCTGGTACAGGAATTTGCCACCAAGTAAATATCGAGTATTTAGCGCAAGTTGTATGTAACGAAAATGAGGTTGTATATCCAGATACCTTAGTTGGTACAGACAGCCACACTACTATGGTTAATAGTTTGTCGGTTCTTGGTTGGGGCGTTGGGGGGATAGAAGCAGAGTCTGTGATGCTTGGCCAACCAATTAGTATGGTGATTCCAGAAGTAGTTGGATTCAAATTAACTGGCAGACTGTCGGAAGGAGTAACTGCAACTGATTTAGTGCTGACAATTACCAATATTCTGAGAGCAAAAGGCGTTGTTGGTAAATTTGTGGAATTTTATGGTGATGGTTTAGATTATTTATCTGTGGCAGATAGGGCTACTATAGCAAACATGGCTCCAGAATATGGTGCAACTTGTGGATTCTTTCCAATTGATCAGAAAACACTAGATTATTTAAGCCTAACCGGAAGGCCAGAGGAACTGATTGATTTAGTTGAAGTCTATGCAAAAGAGCAAGGGCTGTGGCGAAGCAGTGACGAGTTAGCGTTTTTTGACATACTGGAACTTGATTTATCAAGTGTGAAGCCAGTAATGGCTGGTCCCAAAAGACCACAAGATAAGGTTTTTCTTTCACAAGTGGCAGAATCTTTTTCTACATCATTTTCAGCTAATGAGTCAAAGGAAAGCGATAAACTCCAAGATGGAAGTGTTGTTATTGCAGCAATAACAAGTTGCACCAATACCTCAAACCCAAGTGTGATGATTGCTGCCGGTCTTGTAGCACGTAATGCGGTTAAACTTGGAATAAAATCAAAGCCTTGGGTTAAAACCTCTCTTGCCCCAGGGTCACAAGTTGTAACGGAGTATTTAGAAAAATCGGGATTACAAGAAGATCTAAATGCTTTAGGTTTTAACCTGGTTGGGTACGGCTGTACAACTTGCATTGGAAATTCTGGTCCACTTAATAAAGATATAGAGGATGATATAAAAAGCAAAAACTTAACTGTTGCTGCGGTTTTATCAGGTAACCGTAACTTTGAAGGAAGAATCCATCCTTTAGCCAAAGCTAACTACTTAGCATCTCCACCGCTTGTTGTTATGTATGCACTTGCAGGTACTGTGCAAATTGACCTGACAAAAGATCCTATATGCAAAGATAAGAATGGAAATGACGTTTATCTCAAAGATTTATGGCCAACGAACAGCGAAATCGAAGACTGTGTTAAAAATGTTGTGACACGTGAAATGTTCATACAAAAGTACAAGGATGTTTTTTCCGGTGATGAACATTGGCAAAAGGTAAAATACAAGAAAAGCGAAATCTACAACTGGGACACGAGAAGCACTTATATACAAAACCCTCCTTATTTTGATGATTTATCGACGGGGGATGATAAAAATAATGCGGTTAACATAAAAGATGCACGGATACTAGCAATGTTTGGCGATAGTGTGACTACTGACCACATTTCCCCGGCTGGGAATATCGCTTCAAATAGTCCTGCGGGCATATATTTAAAAGGTCTTGGGGTTGAACCACAGGATTTTAATTCATATGGATCTCGCCGTGGTAACCACAACGTAATGATGCGTGGCACCTTTGCTAATATCAGAATAAGGAATGAAATGGTAAGCACTGAGGGTGGCTATACAAAACATGTGCCTTCTCAAGAGACTATGTCAATTTTCGATGCAGCAATGCGCTACAAGAAAGAAGCTGTTCCATTGGTTGTTATTGCAGGAAAAGAATATGGCACAGGTTCAAGCAGAGATTGGGCAGCAAAGGGTACCGCGTTATTAGGAATCAAAGCTGTAATTGCAGAAAGCTTTGAGCGCATACATAGGTCCAACTTAATCGGCATGGGTGTTCTTCCGCTTGTATTTCAAACCAGAAAGATATTTGATGGTAGTGAGAGAATAAACATAAAAGGCGAAATAGTACCAAATGGAAATTTAGAATGTATCATTAAAAGAAAGGATAATTCAGAGCAATCAATTCAACTCAAATGCTGCATACAAACTGCAGCTGAGATGAAATACTTAATGAGTGGTGGAGTGTTAAGCTATATACTTACACGTCCTTCTTGACTGTATCTCTGGAACCTTAGTACTGAGCATCTCGTTTTTTAAACTTTAAAAACTGTTCCTAAACTGAATCAAGATAAGTTATATATTTAGGTGCAAATATATAATAACTACTAACGCAGGTGTAAAGTTATGGTAAAGTTACAGTATAGATGCTAAATAAGTATTAATGCAAGCCAGATTTTAAGTAGAGATATTTGTAAGTTTGCCTTTCTTATTGCTCTTATTAACATTTCTTGTTCACTATCTTGGCTCTTTACATTAACTACCTGGGCAGCTAAATTTGCAGGAAAAGTGACCAAACTGACTTCCCATAGTTCCACTTGTCTCAGCACCCGAGCTCCACTTTTATGATCAATATCATATTTTATAGGTATATAGCCAATTGAAAGTCCATTGATTACTCCAGTTTTGAGCATTAAGTAAACCTCTTCTGCTTTTCTAATACCCAAAAGCAAATGCGCAGTTATGTAAAGACCAACATCATTCTCATAAATATCTATGATATTACCTATAGGTTCGCATGGATCATGTTGCCAAAGAAGTTTTATCTCATTTTTATTTAATTTTCCCTCAAATGCTCCAGGTAAAATCAGGTCATTCTGTTTATCAACTATGTTAAAAACGCTCGCGTAGCCGGAAAAATATGCCGTTTTCTCTTATATTTTTTTATTGATAGTGGTGAACATTTGCACACATTTCTTATTCATAAAGCCTCCTTATAGATTATTGGGAATTTTATTCGGAATATGCACTGCGGCATTACATCTATTATATACAGTACTCTAAAAGGGGGAAGCACTTTTTTAATTGTGGAAAAAAAGCAAATAAAGACCTCACCAGATCCTTTTTCTTGCCGCCCAGGTAGCTTCCTCACTTTATTTCAACAATTTTAAGCTCAACCCTACTGGATTGCAATTTCCGGATCCCAGTGCGTGACACTGGCCTTAACTTTATAAACTATATAAATATAAAAACTCAGCGTCACGCGCTGGAATGACAAGGTTACGGCCAGCACCCTTTATCTTGTCATCCAAGTAGCCTTTTCTTTGTCATCCAAATTTGTTTACAGTGTAAAGCAAACAACGAAAATAGAAGTAGTAAATCTACAAAGATCACTATGATGTCAGTTCTTTGAATTGTACAATTTCAGCTTGAGAAAGACCAGTAGATTCAGCTATTAAGTCGACAGATACGCCAGCTTTAAGTAGGTTTTTAGCCAC
>NZ_JAAXCS010000058.1:0-7821 GCF_013309895.1 Wolbachia endosymbiont of Atemnus politus
CTTTTCAAACTGCTCAGCATCCATCTGTTGAAGTTTTTCTAGTGCTTTTATTTTCGATTCATCAGAACCGAATAACAAATCATGAAACCAATTTGTTGACATGTTTTCCTCCTAGCTATTAAATATATTATAATTTTACATTCTCAATAGTTAAATTATTATTAAAAGGTTTGCTTGGCTGTCTTGTTTTATTATTAAGTTATATTAATTAAATAATACTCACCATACGTAATACTAGTACTTTATATATCTTTATACTAGTAATACTACTACAATAGATATTTGTATGTTATACAATTATATTAAACGGTAAAATTTAAGGAGTAACCGATGGTTCAACAAACAATTAATGCAGAATTACGTGATGTAAGAAAGACAAAGGCAATGTATTCTCTGAGAAAGAAAGGATATATACCTGCTGTTATATATGGTAAAGGACATGATAATGTAAATTTAACATTGTCTGCGAAAGAATTCACGAAGCAATATAAATTAGGTTCCCTATCTGCACATGTGATAGAACTAAATATTTCAGGCAAAAAAGAATATGCTCTTATTCGCGATATTCAATGGCATGTAGTGCAGGATACTGTACAGCATGTTGATTTTCAATTTGTTGATAAAGGTAGTGAAGTAAAAATAGATATACCTTTGTCGTTTGTGAATGAAAGTAAATCTCCAGGAATCAAGCTAGGTGGAGTGCTTAATGTTTTATGTCGTTCCATTACTGTTAAATGCTCTCCTGATAAAATACCTCAAGCTATAGAAGTCGATTTATCCGGTAAAATGATCGGCCAGTCTATACATATAAATGATGTGAAATTACCAGAAGGTGCTAAGCTTGCAGCACATGAGGAAGAAAACTTCACTGTTGTTACAATTTCTACTGCCGATAGTGACGTTGAGGAACCTCAAGCAGAAACAGGGGAATAGTGCATCTGATAGTTGGGCTTGGTAATCCAGGTAGCCGGTATGAGCTGACATACCACAATATTGGCTTCATTATTGTTGATACAGTTTACAGGTATTGGGGCTTTCAGCCGTTCTCTAAAAAAGCCGATTACTTGATGGCCTCTGGCATAATTAGTAGCAATAAAGTTATACTGCTAAAGCCCTATTCATTTATGAATAATTCAGGCATTCCTGTTGCAAAAATACGAAACTTTTACAAGTTTTCGTTAGATAATATCGTTGTTATACATGATGATGCTGATCTGGAACTTGGGAGAATCAAAATAAAGAAAGGTGGCGGTTCTGCCGGGCACAATGGACTTAAATCCATAGATAGCCTCATTGGCAATGATTATTGGCGTTTGAGGTTTGGAATAGGTAGACCGGATGATCAAAGAGATTTAGCGGATTATGTATTGTCCAAATTTTCAAATTTCGACAATGTTACCACCTTAGTAGAAAGAATAGCAAAAAACATACACTTAATGCTGCAAGGAGATAACACATCTTTTATTAGTTCAATTACATAACAGTTATAATTTACCAGAGATCAGGCGGTTTCTGAGCAACTTTTAAGTGAGTATATAAAAATATACCTAATGTTCACTTTCTATAAAGTAAAGAATTTTATTGGGGCGAGCGACCAGGATCGAACTGGCGACATTCAGTACCACAAACTGATGCTCTACCAACTGAGCTACGCCCGCCAAATTTCTAACACATTAGTGCAAGAAGTATAAAGTTTCTAACATATCAGTAAAAAAGTCAATTGACTATTTAAGCAGATTCTTTTACTTCAAAATGTATTGTAGTTTTCGTTACATATAAAATTGTGGGGTTTCTAATAAATTTAGCATTCGCGTTTATTGGTGGTGTGATACTTAGCTTTATGCCTTGTGTTTTTCCTGTTCTTTCTCTAAAAGCAGCAACGATAATTAATGGCCCTAGCGACTCACTTAAGCTGAAATTAAATGGAATAACATATACCCTTGGAGTATTGACTAGCATGTTGATATTGTCCTTAACACTTTTAACATTACGTGGTGTAGGTAATTGGGGTTTTCATATGCAATCTCCTGTTTTTTCACTAGTACTACTATATGTAATGTTTGTAATAGGCTTGTGTTTTTTGTGTGGCTTGTCCGACATTCCTTTTACATTTTCCTGCTCAGACAAAGTTAACAGGTGTTTTTTTGGTGGAATGCTTACAACATTGGTTATGACTCCCTGTGTTACATCTTTTATGGCACCTGCCATAAGCTTTGCTCTTATTCAGCCATCAATATTTATTTCTGTTGGCATTTTTTTAATTCTTGGCTTTGGCATTTCATTTCCATACTTAATTATATCACTTCTTCCCAACACACTTGAATTTTTACCAAGACCTAATGAGTGGATGACAGCATTGAAGCATTTTCCATTCATTTCTGTATCTTTATCTGCTATTTGGCTATTTTGGGTGCTAATCAAAGAGTTAAGCACAGTATCTGTACTAACTGGACTTTTAAGCCTTGCATTTAGCATATGGATATGGATTTTTACTAGTGATATAAAGCCACCAATCAAACCTGTTATTTCTACACTATTTTTCCGTTTAATCCGTTATCGCTCATCTTACCCAAAGCAGCACAAAAAGCTATTTTTCAAAAGAATTCAAAAACCCAGAAGATAAATTCCTCTCAAGCCTTTGTAGTCAATTATATTGACACTAAGTACAATCTGGAGTAGTTGTAAATAGCAATGTTTAAAAGTATTTTCACATTTAGTTTTTTTACGGCTATTTCAAGGATCTCAGGGTTAATAAGAGATGTATTAATTGCTACAGTTATTGGTGCAAACTCTCTTGCAGACATATTTTTTTCTTCGTTTCGCTTTGCCAATCTATTTCGAGCATTTTTTGCAGAAGGAGCGTTCACTACCTCATTCATACCGTTATACTCGGCAGAATCACATGATAATAAGAAGGCATTTAATTTTGCAAGTAGTGTAATATCCATTACGTTTATTATCTTAGTAATTTTTTGCCTTATCATGCAAACTTTCTCTCCTTATATGATTCAAATTTTTGCTCCTGGATTTGACCAAAGTAAGTTTACCCTTACTGTTACTTTATCAAGAATTATGATTCCTTACATAATTTTTATTTCAATTGCATCACTCATCGGAGGAATGTTGCAAGTAAAACAACATTTTGCTTCAACAGCTATTGCACCGATCGTTTTGAATCTCTGTTTAATCATTAGTTTATTTGTGCCTTACGTAAAAACTCCAGCGCACAACCTTTCTATAGCTGCGCTGATAGGAGGAGTTTTTCAATTGTTGCTGATGCTATTTAGTGCATATAAATTAAAGGCAGCTTTTTCTTTTAACCTTGAATTAAACAATGAAGTAAGGTTGTTTTTTAAGCGTGTGGTACCTGCAATTATCAACAATTGTGTAACTCAAATAAGCTTATGGATTGATACAATCATGGCGAGTTTTATACCAAATGCGGTGTCCTATATATATTATGCCGATAGACTAAATCAATTACCACAAGGAGTAATTGGTACTGCAATTGGTACAGTGCTTCTTCCATTAGTTTCGAAACAAGCAAATGATATTGAAAATATAGTCAGAATACAAAGCAAGGCTCTCAACATAGGATTGATGTTAATTATGCCAACAACTGCTGCTTTTATCATTATTCCCCATACAATTTTACTTACGCTTTTTTCTTACGGTAAGTTTGATCACTATGCAGTGCAGCAAACCGCCCCTACGTTGATGGCATTTTCTCTTTCTTTACCTGCATTTATCATAAATAAAGTATTGCTACCCACATTTTTTGCTAAAGGCAATCTGAAAATACCAACTATGTTTTCACTAATGTGTCTTGGAATTAATATAGTGCTCAACTTCCTATTAATGAACAAATACCAACATACAGGAATTGCTATCGCTACTTCCATTTCCACTTGGATAAACTCTATTTTATTAATTAATTATTTAACAATAAATAGAATGTATAAGGTTAGCCAAGTACTGTTATTTAATATTATAAAAATTCTTGTTGCAACGTTGGTTATGTCAATAGCTCTTTATGTTTCTAGTTCCTTATCAGCAGAATTATTCCTCGACAAAATGTTTGCTCGCGTTATTCATTTAGCAGCTTTAATAGCTCTAAGTGCTGTTGTTTATTTTGGTACTCTCTATCTAATGTTTATGGGTAACTTTAATCATATAAAACTATGAGATTTTCTATATACACAATATTATCAATCTCTTTGGTATTAATCCTTCTTCACATTACTGCAACTTTTAAGGACTGGAATGGCTATAGAGAACACATTGTGCAAAGATTGGAAAGTACGTACAACGCTAAAATACATATTGGAGGAAAAGTTGAAGTTTCACTAATTACTCCCAAGCTTACTATTCATAACGTGTATATTCAATATAACAACAACAAAGAACAAAAATTGTCAGATTTAATTGGTATAAGTAAAATTGAAGTAAGGCCGTCTCTTCTATCGTTATTTTTGCTTTCGCTACAACCAAAGTCAATTACGTTATTTGGTATGAAAGGTAGTAAAAAAAATTTTATTAGTATTATGAATGAAAAAGCCGGTAAGGTTGATATAGTAATAAAAGATAGCCAAATAAATTTAAACAATGACTTCACTGATTATAGAAGTATTATTAATATAAAAGAAGTTGCTATTAAGAGGAGCGGGCAATTCTTTGGCAAAGTGAGGGTAGGTGGCAATAATTATGATTTTTCAGGAAAGGTTGACATCACAAAAAAGAATGTGCTCATTAATGTCGAATCAGACTTTATAAATTTGCTATTTGCAGGCAACAGAAGCCAAGAAGGACTCCAGGGCAAGCTAACGCTGACAATTAATAATAGTTCTGATTTTGTAAATGATTTAGCAAAGATTACCAATCTTAGCTTTCTTGATTATGTTGTCCCTAGTGAGAATATCGAGATATTGTCTAATATCAATCTCAATGAAAATGAGTTCACAGCAAATGACTTGAAAATAGAATCTAAAAGTGTGCAGGCCAGTGGTACAATACGAAACGACAGAAAAAATAGTCACACTAACGTCGATATTAGCTTCAGTAAAGTTGATTTAGATTCCATACAAAACGATCCACAGAAAACAACGGACATAAAAGATCTTCTGGAATGCCTTAGGGAAGTTGTGCCAAAGAACTTTGGCCTAGATTTCAATATGAAAGCTTCAAACATTCAATATCAAAACAGAGTATCGGACAAATTTCACACTACGCTAAAATTTGCTAACGGCGAAATAAAAGTTGATACGCTTCTTCAATTTCCCGGAACCAATAACATATTTTGCTTATCAGGAAGAGTTTCAAATGATGGTACCTTATCTGAATTTAATGGTGATCTATTGGTAAAAGGGAATGATTTTGAGTCGTTTATTTCATGGTTTTTTCCTTCTATAAAGATGAAAGAGAGCAAGAAAAATCAATTTACAATAAGTGCCAAATTACACTTTGCACCTAGGATATTGTCTATTTCAGATATTAGATTACTGAATGATGAAGAATTTTTGCAAGGATCAATTAAGGTAAATCACACAAAAAAACATAATGTGATTGGTGGTAGATTTGACGTACACAATTTTAATGCAGATAAATACGATTATTCATTACTCAGTAGTTTATCGAAAATGCAATGGTTAAAAAACCTGAAGTATGATGTAAATATAAGGGCCAACATTAATGATTTTACGTTGAATGATACAAAAGTTGAAGATTTAGGGTTCTTACTGAAGATAAAAAAGGGTAAGCTAGTTGCAGATAAGATGAAGTTATCTGGGAAAGATTTCGATACCACCGGTAATATAAAAATATTAGTAGATCAAAAATACATCAAGCCTTTGTTGGATGTGAACCTCACGGGCAATAAATTTAATGGCAGTATCTTTAAGCTACCGAATTTAATAGAAATGAAAAGAGATTCAAGAAATAAGATAAACCAGATTCAATGGTCAACAAAGCAGTTTAATTTCTTGGATGGTAAAGAAAACTTTGATGCAAATGTACAAATCAACGTTGCAGAGCTTAAGAATAGACAAGGTGTTTTGAAGGACTTTAATTTGGATACAGTGATGATAAATAATACTGTGACTGTTAAAAAGGTAGATTATGCACTAGAACATGGACAAGTATCTTTTCAGGGTTATTTAAGATTGAATTCAATGTATATGAAGTTTTTGATTGCAAATTTAGACACTAAAAAGGCTGGTAAGATTATAGGAATTGACAATTTGAATGGTCAGATGAGCTTAAATGGCGAAATTAAGGCTCAAGGAAAAAGCTTTTACGATTGGGCTAATACTTTGTCGGGAGAGATCAATTTACAAGCACAAGGAATAGAATTTACTAACGTGGACTTTAATTCGTTTATTACTAATTTATTAAACAGTAAAAATAAATCTGAAATTTCCACACTTACTCGTGTTGGTATATATAATGGCAGTACGTTTTTTGAAAATGTTAGCGGAAAAGCGAGTATTAAAAATGGTATATGTTCAACTAGTCTACAATTTGGAATTGATCAGGCGTCAGGATCTACTTCTTCTAATTTAGCCTTATCTAACTTTGCTTTAACTTCTTTATCCAGGTTCTTTTTTATTCCACCAGGTCGCAGTAGCCCAGTTTACATTGATATGCTTTTAGATGGTCCTATTTGGCACCCTAGAATGAGTTTTGATGAAGATCGAATATTTAATACTATAATTGGTAAAAAAGGTAGTGACTTATAAATTCACCATTTCCTCTGGTTTCACTATTTCTTCAAACTCTTTTTCAGTGAGTAGCTTAAGCTTCATTGCCGCTTCTTTTAGAGTGATATCTTCTTTATAAGCAAGTTTCGCTATTTTTGCTGCATTGTCATATCCTATGCGCGTATTTAATATCGTAACCAGCATTAACAACTGATTCAGTAGATCTTTTATCCTCTTTTCATTTGCTTTAATGCCAAGCACACATTTTTCTGTGAAATTTAAACTTGCATCAGCTAAAAGTCTTATAGACTGCAAAACATTGTAAATTATTACTGGCTTAAACACGTTCAATTCAAAATGACCATTTGAACCACTGATAGTGACAGCAACATGATTTCCCATAACTTGAGCACACACCATAGTCACCGCCTCACACTGAGTTGGGTTCACTTTACCTGGCATGATTGAAGAACCAGGCTCATTTTCTGGTAATGTTATTTCTCCAATTCCGCACCTCGGGCCAGAGCCAAGTAATCTTATATCATTTGCAATTTTCACTAAACTGACTGCTACGGTATTGAGTGTTCCACTCAATTCAACTAAAGCATCATTTGCTGCTAATGCTTCAAATTTATTTTTTGCTGAAATAAATGGAAGATTGGTGATTTCTGCCACTTCTTTAGCAAAATCCTCAGCAAAACCTTTTTTAGTATTGAGTCCCGTACCAACTGCAGTGCCACCTTGTGCAAGCTCATACACATTGCTCAGAGTTGATTTTATTCTCTCTATTCCCTTTTTAATCTGAGCTGTATAGCCAGAAAACTCCTACCCCAGTGTTAGAGGTGTTGCATCTTGCAAATGAGTACGTCCTACTTTTATTATATTTTTAAATTCCTGAAACTTATCATTCAGAGCCTTGTGTAGTACTTCAAGACTTGGAATAAGAGAGTGATTTATTTGCTTTGCTGCTGCTATGTGCATTGTTGTTGGAAAAGTGTCATTTGATGACTGACCACAGTTCACATGGTCGTTTGGATGCACTGGAGATTTACTGCCCAAATCACCGCCCAAAATTTCTATTGCGCGATTACTGATCACTTCATTCATTTTCATGTTGGTTTGAGTT
>NZ_JAAXCS010000059.1:0-7759 GCF_013309895.1 Wolbachia endosymbiont of Atemnus politus
CTTGTCAAGGGGTTTTTTCGTTTAATCCGTTTTTATGAGCTACTTGGATGATGAGGTCACCTGCGCTCAAACAATTTTTCAATATCACTTAGTTTCATCTCTATGTAAGTCGGCCTTCCGTGGTTACATTGGCCCGAATATGGCGTTTCCTCCATTTGTCTCAGCAGTTCATTCATCTCTTCTAACCTCATTTTTCTGCCTGCTCTAATTGATCCGTAACAAGCGATAGTGGCCAACATTTTGTTCACTTTATCCTCTATAGGTAATGTATCTTCTATCTCCGTTAATCTATCAACTATATCCATCAGCATCTCTTTCACGTCTATCGCCCCCAAAATTGCAGGAATTTCCCTCACTATAACTTTATTCTCTGATTCGATTTCAATATCAAAACCCATTTCGAAAAGCTTATCTTTATAAATTTTAACCATCTCCATTCCAGCTTGATTTTTGATTTTAACCACTTCAGGAAGGAGCAATTTTTGTCTTTTTATACTTGATTTTTGTTTTAAGTACTCATAAACTAACCTCTCATGGGCTGCATGCTGATCGACTATAATCAATTTGCTTCTAGCCTCAGCAATTATATAAGTGTTGTAGACTTGACAGCATGCAAACCCTAGAGGATGGCTCCCTATCAAATCAATTTGTTCCCTTTCCAGAACCATAGTTTCCGCTTGTAGTGAGATACCAGTATAATCAAACGATTCCGACCGTTCTGATAAGCTTTTTGTTTCTACATTTGGAGAAGTAAACTCTTTCATTAGCCGATTTTCTAAATGGCTCGGCCTTCTTTCGTAAAATTCTTTCTGACTTTTTGCTTCTCTGCTTTTCCCACGATTAACATACTCATCATTTCCTTGACTCTCATTAACCAAAGGTGAATATCTTAGCTCCTCTTCAATACTTCGACACTTATCAACATCATTCACTGTGCCTATCCTCGTCGACAATCCCTTAATTAACCCTCTTCTCACTATTTCATATATTAGCCTCTTACTCTGAAATCTTACTTCTGATTTATTGGGGTGCACATTTACGTCTACTTGATCATATGGTATTTCTAAATGCAACGCTGCAAAAGGATATCTATCGCTTGGAATAAAGTCATGATACGCATACCGAATTGCACCAATCAGTAGATTGTCTTTAATTGGCCTCCCATTAACAAATGTATAGATCATGGTAGATTTACTACAATTGACAGTCGGTTTGCAGATGTGTCCTGTAAGTTTGATACCGTCTTCTTCTTCATTAATCTCCAGAGAATTGTTTTGAAATTCTTCTTCTATTTCACATAGCCTACCAAATAACGAGGTTTGTTTAGCGTATTTTAAAAGCTTCTTGTTACCTGAATTGAAAGTAAATCCAACTCTATAATTGATCATTGCTAAATTGTTTATAATATCAATAATATTTTGAGTTTCTGCCCTTTCGGTCTTTAAGAATTTCAGCCTATTTGGAGTAGCAAAAAACAAATCACGTATTTCAACATGTGTACCTTGTAATAAGGAACAAGGCACAAGCTCCCCTATCTTTTCTCCACCCTCATATCTTATAGACCACGCTTCATTTGCTCCGCTTGCTTTAGATGATAACTTTATTCTACTTACTGCTGCTATTGAAGGCAGAGCTTCCCCTCTAAAGCCAAGATGCTTGATCTCTATTCACTATCGCTCAATTTTGAAGTAGCATGGCGCATAAATGCAAATTCTAAGTCATCCTTTTCTATTCCATTTCCATCATCTACCACAGTAACAAGATTGCGCCCACCACTTTCTATTTTGACCTCTATTTCTGAACTTCCAGCATCTATTGCGTTCTCCACTAATTCCTTCACTACACTTGCTGGCCTCTCAATTACTTCCCCCGCTGCTATACGGTTTATAGTTTTTGTATCTAAAAGAATTATTGCCATAAGCTCATTACGATGTTGGTTTTTCTTTTACCTCTTCGGTTTGTCTGTCTCTCCATTTCTTCAGCCTATCAGCAATTTCACTATTAGAAATTGACAATATAGATGCAGCAATAATGGCAGCATTGCATGCTCCACTTTCTCCTATAGACATTGCCGCTACCGGAACCCCCCTTGGCATTTGCACTATAGACAATAGACTATCCAGCCCATTTAACTCTTTACTACGCACAGGAACACCTATAACAGGTAAACAAGTGAGCGACGCAACCATACCTGGTAAATGAGCTGCTCCTCCTGCACCGGCTATAATAACTTTAAAGCCCTTTCCTTGTGCAGACCTGGCAAAATTTAAGAGCCTTTCTGGTGTCCTGTGTGCAGATATTATGCATACGTCATGCAAAATTTCTAATGCTTTTAGCATGTCAACAGCATGAACCATAGTGCTATAATCCGACTGACTTCCCATAATTACAGCAACATCTTTTTTCATTTCTGCCATATTCAACATAACTTTACTTATTAGCTAAATAATGTTTCAGCTAAAAAGCAACAAATATTTAAATTACACTATGAGCATAATGTACAGCATTCTTGTTAAAATAAAAACTTTATCTACATTAAGGCACAGAGACCTTTATGAGCGAATCGAAAGAATTTATATTCTAAGTCTTGTAGTTACTACTTGTTCTTGCTATGAATAATCTTTTTAGGTAAAACAACGGTTTAAAATTAACATAGATTTAATAAAGATATCAACAAATAATGAGCTTAAAGCTTTACGCATTAATATCATATAATTATTTAGTATAAATTATATGATATTAATACTTTGAGATATCAAATTTATGTTGTAATGTTTTACAAAGTTTTTGATAGTGGGTGTAAAAAGATTATGGAAATAATATCATTAAACAATAATTCATGCAATGTAGAAATAAAAAAGAAGTTGCTTGACATAATAAGCAAAGTTATAGAAAAAAACGCTTGGACCCAAGCGCATGCAGCTGAAAGACTAGGTGTTGATCAGCCAAAGATATCACAAATTAAAAATGGCAAAACAGATGGTTTCTCTTTAGAGCGGTTGTTAGGGTTCCTCAAAAAATTTGACCATGAAATAACAATTACGATAACAGAGAACCGAGCAGTAAAACCCGAAGTAGAAAAGGCAAAACATGAAGTTAGATCTAAATAGATACAAAGTTGACATCTTGTTTTTTGTGGTATAGTATGAAATTTATTAAGGTAGCATTTTATGGCTGAGTCTGTTGTAGAAAAATGTACAGAGCAGGTGAATAACCGTTTTAAATTAGCTCTATTGGCAAGTCAGAGGACACATGATTTAAACACAGGAGCAAGTAATCCAATTCAAGCAGCTAAGTTTAAAGGCCATAAAAATACTATCATTTCTTTATACGAAATAGCAGAGAAACAAGTAGACGCTCATGAGTTATTTAGCCTTTTGGTGAGCAGATGTAAAGAGTATATGAAAGGGAATATGAGTAATGTTTACAGAAGTGACACTAGTAAGCTAGAAAAACTACTAAACTTTTCTGATAGTCAGTTTAGCATAGATTCTGATGTGGATCAAGAAAGTACTGATATTCAGGATGACGAAGTGGAAAACGAAATAGATGATCAAGACAGTGAAGAAACAGATAATGAAGTAGAAAATGAAGTAGATGATGAAGACAGTGAGGAGGTAGATGATGAAGAGTAAATCAACTACTGAGATTTATAAATGATTCACGTTGCTGTTTATGTACTACTGTTTTGTATTAGTGTAATGTTATACCGTATAGTGTCTAAGCTGAGCAATATTTACGATAAGGTGCTAGCATTTAACAATTTCTCAACACAAGCAGTTTTGCTCATAACAGCAATATCGATTATTCTGAGCAATTTCTTTTTGCTTGATATAGCGTTATTGTACGCCAGCATTAGCTTTATGTCAACTATAGCACTAATGAGATTAATGTTGCTTTGATAATTTATGATAGGATCTATTTTCATATTCTTAGGCGCTTGTTTAGTAATTATTTCAACCATAGGGGTAATCAGATTTCCTGACTTTTACACTAGGTTACATGCAGCAGGTATCACAGATTCTAGCGGTGCAATGTTGTTGTTAGTTGGTTTTGCTCTGCAAAATGAATTTTCAACCAATACTGTTAAAATTATGTTATTGATTCTTATAATATGGATAGCTAACTCAACTAACAGTTATATTTTAGCGCGCACTTACTATAAAAATAAGCAAAAGACTATCAAAGAAGATTAAGATGTTAGAAATACTGAATGCAACATTACTTTTGCTGTTACTGACGGTTACGGTTTTTATAGTTCTCTCAAAACACTTAGTTGTAAGCGGCGTTCTAATGTGTACATTTAGTTCACTCATTGCACTTATGTACTTAGTCATGAACGCACCCGATGTTGCAATCACTGAAGCTTCAGTTGGTGCAGGACTCAGTACAGTTTTTATGTTTGCTGCGCTTTCTCTGATAAAGAACCATAAAGTAAATTTATCTCATAACCCTATAACACTTTTGTCTATGTTATTTTTAGCTGTATGTTTATCATATTTTATGATTCAATTACCAGATTTTGGCAGCCATGATGCTCCTATCCACTTGCATGTTGCTCCTTATTATATAGAAAATACTGAAAAAGATGTTGGCATTCCCAACATAGTAACAACTGTTTTAGCAGGCTTTCGTGGTTATGACACATTTGGAGAAACTATAGTAGTTTTTACCGCCGCACTTTGTATAACACTAATATTAAAAGAAGAAAAAGAAAATGATTAAAGATCCGGTATTAAATGCAGTAACATTTTTGATGGTACCTTTTATCATTCTATTTGCTTTATACATACAATTTCACGGCGACTACACTCCAGGTGGAGGTTTCCAAGCAGGAATAATTATTGCTTCCGGAATAATACTATACTCAATGTTATTTGGTATACTCACGACTTTAAAGGCAATACCCTACTCTGTGATTAAATTCACTAATATGCTAGGTATTTTAATCTATGGAGGAACAGGTATTACAACAGTTTTGCTTGGCAAAAGTTTTTTATCTTATGGTATATTGTCAGCCAATAACGTTATTGGTCAAAAATTGGGTATTTTTTTGGTAGAATTAGGTGTAGCACTTACTGTTTGTTCTTCCATGTTAATCATATATATAAGCTTTGCTCGTAGAAAAAAATAATGACTTTATATAACTATACAATTATTATTATGTTAATGATGCTAGGCCTGTACATTACCATAAATGATGAAAATTTAATCAAGAAAATGATAGGAGTAAGCGTTTTCCAAGCATCTGTTTTGCTATTTTACATATCTTTAGGGTATATAAAAAACTCTTTGCCTCCTATACTGGTTTCAAATTTTTATTTATATAGCAACCCTATACCACATGTTTTAATGCTTACTGCCATAGTGGTTGGAATTGCAACATTTTCAGTTGGATTGTCTATAGCAGTGAAAATAGAGGAAAAATGTGGCACAATTGACTAAGACAAGTGTATGTGAGTTAACAGTATCTTAAACTATATGAAGTAACAAGTAGCCAAAAGTTAAAAATAAGACTATAGACTTGCTTACTGTAAGCCTATTTACTAATAAGAAATAAAATTTTTGATTATAAAGGTAATGATGTCAACTACTAACAACGCAGAAGATAAGAAAAAAATTATTAGAGATCTTGTAACCAAAAGTATCAGAAAGGGTGGATTTATCACTTTCGACGATATAAATAATAAATTGTCAGATGAAAACTTCTCATCTGACTTTATAGATGATGCTATATCTCTATTGCAAGATTCCGGAATTAACATACTTGAAAGCAGTGAAGATGAAGAGGAAGCTCCTTCTAATAGCGATGATAGTAAATTTGATGATGACGATACATTGTCTAACACTGCTACAACTTTAATACAAAATGACGATCCGGTAAGAGTTTATCTACAAGACATGAGCTCCGTAAAGCTTTTATCAAGGGCAGATGAAATTGAGATAGCAAAGAAAATTGAATCTGAAAAGCATAACATGCTGCGTGCAATAATTGAAACATCAGTAACATTAAAAACGATAAAAACATGGCGCGACGATTTGAGTAGCGGAGTTCTCTTACTGAGAGAAATTATAGACCTAGACGCGATTTATAACTCTGATTTTAATGCCATATCTAAAGAAGAAAGTGAAGATATTTCTGAAGATGCCAAAGGTGATGAACACTGTGAAGATGATGAAACGGATGATAAAAAAGACGATGATGAGCAAGAAAGTGGCAACGAAGATATAAGCTCAACAAACTTAAACGTTTCTATTCTTGAAATGGAAAATGACTTATTGCCTAAGGTTATAGTTGCATTAGATAATATAATTGCTTTAGCAAATGAAGCATTGGTACTAAGAAAAGATCCCTCTAGCGAATCAGCATATAAAGACTTATATAATCAAATATGGTCCATAGCTCTACAAATCAAACTAAGTGACGCTGCTGTTGCTAAAATTACACAAAAACTCTATAATATAAATAGATCTATCATGCTTGAGGAAGCCAATCTTATTTCCGAGGCTAAAAAATACAATATCGATAGAGAAAGTTTCTACAAAGTTCACTATGACGTACTCTTAAAGCATAGGTTAAAAGATGTAAACCCTTCAAAAATTAATAGAAATCTATCTTCTTTTACAGAAGAACTAAAAAGCAAATTTGCAAGGTTTATAGATAATAACTCCGAGCACATAACTAACACCCTCAACAACATCAGACAATACATACAAGAAGATAATGCACAAGAATTTAAGGAGTTAATCAAAAAGATACAAAAACATGAACAAGAAGTCTCAGAAGCAAAGCAGGAAATGATTAAAGCTAATTTGAGGTTGGTAGTTTCCATTGCTAAAAAATACTCAAACAGAGGTCTTGCTTTGCTTGATTTGATACAAGAAGGCAACATTGGTCTTATGAAAGCCGTGGATAAATTTGATTACAAACGTGGATACAAATTTTCAACTTATGGAACCTGGTGGGTAAGGCAATCAATCACTAGAGCAATCCCTGAACAGTCTAAAGTAGTTAGAATACCGGTTCATATGGTAGAGATTATCAGCAAAATCAACAGAACACTAAGAAAGTTAACTCATGAGATGGAAAGAGAGCCTACACTAGAGGAATTGAGTACGGAACTTGGAATGCCTCTAGAGAGAATACGCAAGGTTATGAAAATAGCAAAAGATCCTGTGAGTCTTGAAGCTCCAACTGGGAAAGATGATAGTAGCACTTTTGGTGATTGTATAGAAGATAAGCGAGTCTCAAAGCCAGAAGATGCGGCAATACTTGCTGACCTGCGCGGTATTACAACTAATGTTCTTGCAACTTTAACACCAAAGGAAGAAAGAATCCTAAGAATGCGCTTTGGCCTTGGTAAAGATGGGAAGGAACACACCTTAGAAGAAGTAGGAAGAATCTTCAATGTAACACGTGAGAGAATTAGGCAAATAGAAGCAAAAGCTCTGCGTAAATTAAAACATCCAAGTCGCGCTAGAAAACTCAGAGGGTTCTTTTAAGGAAATATTTAACCAATTACTATAATTATGATTAAATATTGGGGTATGTTTCTCTACCAATCAATACAGTACATCTATTGACAAATTTGATACTATAAGTGTATGTAAGTAGTGGTCAATACAAAGAAAGAGAGCAAAAACGAGGTCAGTGTTGTTGACACTTGGGAATAAAGAAGGTATAATACATATATTGGGCGCGAAGCTCTTTATGTAGGTTACATATTTTTTAATGAAGTTATTTATATTAACTGCTAAT
>NZ_JAAXCS010000006.1:0-24396 GCF_013309895.1 Wolbachia endosymbiont of Atemnus politus
TATATAAATGAATACACCAAATTTATATTCTAACTAATAACTATTTTTAAATATATTCCTTAATTTTTATTTTTCTTATTTCACTTTTAATTCTTCCCCCTGGTCAAATTCAATCATTTCTTTCAAATTTATTTCCGTTGCATGCACCCACGAACCCTTTGTATCATATTTGAAATCTCTTAGCTAAACTACTCATTGATAAAGAGGCACCGCCTCGAAATATTTGTTATTTTGTGTTTTTAAATAAACCATTCTAAGTTTTTGGCGGCCTATAACTTTTATTTCTTTGATAAATTACCTAATTTGCCATGAAGTAATTTAAAATAAAATCAGAAAAAACATGCCCCTTATAGAAATTCGCAATTGAAATAGGCGTTAATAAAATTGCATTGGCAAAAATAGTTGGTATTACACCAGAAAATTAATCTTTAATGGGATATAAGTAAAATCGTCATTATGTAATTTTTTAAACTGCTTTTTAGGATATTGATTTTTAGGATAAATGATTTTCCTATAGAAGACTCTACAAAAATAACCAAAAGCAATAATGAGAAAAACACCACTAAAATAAAAAGGATAATAACCGTTTTTATTCAATGTTAACAGGGATGAAAAAGCACTATGTAGCTCTGATATTATGCCTGTAAAAATGATCAATGAGATGCCATTACCTATGCCACTGGCGCTGATTTGCTCGCCAAGCCCTATTAGAAATAGCGTTCCACCTAAAAGACTAAAGGCTCCTACTGTACGAAACATAAGACCAGGTTTAATCACAACTAATGCTCCTTCCCTATTCATTTTTTCTAATTCGATTAAAATAGGAATTTATCGAAACACACAAAATACTATAGTCATAAAACGTATGTAAGAATTCATCTTTCGACGTCCTAATTCGCCATCATTTTTAACTTCATTAATCCCTTTGATGGCAGAATATAATAACCGCATAGCTATAGATGCAATTATATATGGCATAACACTCAGTGCTAAGATTGTCATTCTAGCTAATGCACCACCAGAAAATAAATTAAGTACCCCAAAAACACCAGAACATTCTTTAGGGATATATATCGTTAATTATATCGAGATTAATTCCAGGAATAGGCACATAAGTGCCTAAACGATAACAAATTAAAGCGATTAGCGTAAAAAAAATATACGCTTCAATAAATCCCCTTTATACAATAACGCAGGACCAAAACTACTAAATGCGGACTTGCTGCTCATTATCTATGATAGTATTTCCACACTACCACCAGCTGAAGCTACAGATTTTTTGCAGCTTTTGACGCAAAATCAACATGCAATACACATTTCTCGCTTAGCTTGCCTTTATTAAGAAGCTTGACTTTATTCTTGGCAGATTTTATAAAGCCCCGCTTATACATAGCATCTTTTTATCTATAATAGAGCCTTTTACTACTTTCTTAGCCTCTATTAAACGCTGCACATCACCAATATTAATTATTGAGCATATATTTCTACGTATAGGATTAAAACCTATTTTAGGTAAACGAGTATATATAGATTGTTGTCCACCTTCAAATCCATTTATAGAAACACCACTTCTAGACTTTTGCCCTTTATGCCCCCTACCAGACGTTTTGCCTTTACCACAACCAATACCCCTACCTAGTAATTTAGGTTTCTTTTTATTCGACAACTTAGTAAATATAGAGTTTAACTTTATAGCACTATTCATATTTCACCTATTTCCAACTACCTCACTAATCTTTTTGCCTCGTTTACTCGCAACTTGACGAGGAGATAACATATTACCAAAAGCACTAAACACTGCACATATAACGTTATGAGGATTATTAGACCTCGTAGACTTAGCTACTACGTCTTTTATGCCTAGCACCTCAAAAACTGACCTAATCGCCCCACCAGCAATAATACCTGTACCAGCTCTAGCTGCTCTTAAAACTGTCTCACCAGAGCAAAACTTAGCTTTAATGTCATGATGCAAAGTTCTACCTTCACGCAGATACACTCTAATCATTGATCTTTTAGCAGCATCCACAGCTTTTATCCTTGTTTCAGCAACCTCTGAGTGTTTGCCCATTCCGCATCCTACCCTACTCCTACCGTCTCCAACAACAACCAAAATTGAAAATGAAAATCTTCTACCACCCATGGTAACTGTCGTTACTCTTCGTACCGAAACTAAAAGCTCTGATAAATCATTATTATTTTTATATACTTTACAGCCATACTCAAAACTTTCTAAAATTTAAACCCAGAACTTCTTAAAACCTCAGCAAATTGAGAAACCAACCCCATGTATTTATATGCCCCACGGTCAAACACCAACTCTTGTTCCAATTTCATATCAGATAGACGCTCAACCATTAAAGAAGAAACCTGTTTTATAGCTTCAATGTTGATCCTACCTTTACATACATCCTTAATTTTAGCATCCAAAGTAGAAGCAGAAACGAGAGTTATTCCTTTCTCGTCGTTGATCAGCTGAGCAAAAAAAATGCCTATTAGATTTAAATATGGATATACGTAAACGCTTTTTACCATCATTATTGAGCTTTTTTCTATTATGTAACTTCCTTTTTTCAAAATTACTTAAAAAATTATATAACCTTCTCATCTTCATTACTTCTTTTTACTCACAACCTTACGCAACATAAATTTGCCTTTCATTACAATACCCTTACCTTTATAAGGGTCATATTTTCTAATTTTGCATATATCAGATGCTACCTTATAGACTTTTTGCTTGTCTACACTACTAACCACTAAGTGAGTTGGTTTTACACACTTAATTTCAACATCTTTAGGCACATATACTTAACATTATGGCTATAACAAAGGTATAAAGTTAAATATTTACCATCACACACTGTTTTATATCCGATACCTTTAATCTCAAGATCAACAGAGAAATCATTGACAATATCATTAAAAATATTGTTAATATTACTCCTAGAAGTGCCCCACATAGGCTTTATTTCATCATAATTATCTTTGCCTTGATCAACAGACAGCACTTGTTGATTATCAATAATATGGCACACGATATCGCTACATAGCCTAAGCTCCCTTTATGCTTTAGCACTTTTTATTAACATACTACCATCACTATATTCAACTGAAATACCAACAGGAATACTGATAGGTGCAGCACCTATACGAGACATAAACTTCTCCTATTACTTAAAATACACAACACAAAATTTCTCCACCAACCTTCAACTCACGTGCATTGTAGTCAGTCATTACACCTTTGGACGTAGATATAATAAAAATACCAAGTCCATTATATGCTTTAGCAATGTCTTTGTTTCATGTGTTTTAGAGTAACGACGACAACCAGATTTTGATATTCTAACTATATCACTAATTACAGGTGTCTTCTCATAATACTTCAATTTTACAACAAAAAACGGTACATTACCTACAACTTCTTTTCGATAATCAAGGATATACCCTTCATCTTTCAAGATCTTCAATATAGAAGAATTCACTTGAGAAAATCTTTGTTGTCCTATGCATTGCTAATTGACCATTACGTATCCTTGTTAAAAACTCACCAATACTATCAGATAACGCCACAATATACTCCTTGTACTATATTCACCTACTAGATTTAATAACCCCTGGAACTTTTCCAAAAGCACATAAATCACGCAAAACAATTCTACATAAACCAAACTTTCTATATACTCCTCTTGGTCTACCAGTCAAAGCACACCTATTCCTAATTCTGACTTTAGAAGAATCCCTTGGCAACTCTTTAATTAATTTATTTTGAGCTGAAAATCTCTCGCTAATAGGTATACCCTTATTCTTTATTATAGATTTTAATTTTTCTCTTTTCCCTCCATACTGATCGCATAACCTTTTCCTACGAAGATTTCTTTGTATCATAGATTTTTTTCCATATACTTTTTCTCTCAATTAATCAAAAAAAGGGAATTTAAAAGCTAGTAATAATTCCTTTGCTTCTTTATTACTAATTGCTGTTGTTGTTGTTGCACACCTAATTTTACTTATTTTATCATAATCTACTTCTAAAAATGAGATATGCTCCTTTATACCAAAAGAGAAATTACCATTTCCATGAAATTGCTTTACACTAAACTCTCTAAAGTCTTTTTCCATTGGAAAGCAACATATATCAATCTTTCTAAAAACTCATACATTTTATCCCTACGCAAAGTTACTTTACAACCCACTATAGCACCATTTCTGATCTTGAAGCCAGAAATAGATTTTTTGCAGAAGTTAATACAGGCTTTTGCCCTGCAATTGAATGTAGATCTTACTATCTGCAGCAGCATCTCCAACACCCATATTAACACACACTTTGACAAGTTTAGGTACTTGCATTATGTTGCTGTAGTTAAACTTATCCTTCAAGGATTTTACTATGCTATCCCTATACAATTCTTTAAACATATCAACCTAGTCTATTACTTCCCCAGAAAATTTTGCAAAACGTACTTTTTTACCATCTATAACTTGAAACCCTACTCTAGTCGGAGCTTTATACTTTGGGTCTAATATTGCAATGTTAGATATATCAATAGCTAATTCTTTATCTAATATACCACCACTACTGCCAGCTCTCGGCTTAGTATGTTTCTTGCGCACATTTACTCCAGAAACAATTGTTTTTTTTTTAGTATCACATGCCATAACTTTAATTACTTTACCAACCTTTCCTCTATCTCTACCAATTAAAATTATAAAGTCATCACCACTTCTTATTTTTGCACTCATTATAA
This sequence comes from Wolbachia endosymbiont of Atemnus politus, assembly GCF_013309895.1. Classification (NCBI taxonomy): domain Bacteria; kingdom Pseudomonadati; phylum Pseudomonadota; class Alphaproteobacteria; order Rickettsiales; family Anaplasmataceae; genus Wolbachia; species Wolbachia endosymbiont of Atemnus politus. The sequence goes on from NZ_JAAXCS010000006.1 coordinate 4,749, forward strand.
AACCTCAACAGCCAATGACATTATCTTCATAAAAAAACCAGAGGGCAACTTCTTTACCGGTCCAAATACCCGAGTACCAAGGGGTTCACCTTGATTATTCACCAAAATTACAGCATTGCTAGAAAAACGAATTATAGCGTTATCAGACTTCCTAATACGATTTTTCACTCCAACAACAACTGCTCTATATGCTTTTCCCTTTTCAACCTTCCCTTTCGGGTTGATGGATTTAGTAGAAACAATAATTGTATCACCTATAGATGCATATTTTCTGCCACCTAACAAGCCAATACAAAGTACTTCACGTGCACCAGAATTATCAGTTACTTCTAATAATGTATTTTTTTGAATCATATAAATCCTTATTCAACGTGAACAACAACCCATTTTTTAGCAGCAGAAATAGGCTTGTGTTCTTGTATAAAAACTCTATCTCCTTTTTTTGCAACCATTATTTTCATCATGTGCTGTGTACTTTTTGTTAATTTTTTATAACTTTTTTATACAATTTATCCTTATATACCTGCAACACTGAAACCTTCACAGTTTTATTACACTTAGCTTTAGTTACAATACCACAAAAAACTCTCTTAGGCATTCCCTTCCTCTATTCTTCTTTCATTTAATACAGTCAAAATACGAGCTATATTCTTTCTTATCAAGCCAAAACGTGAAAAATTACTGCATTGCCCTATTTTTTTTGAAAAACCAATATATATATATATATATATATAATTTGGTTTTTCAAAAAAAACAAACTATTTCCTAAAATTTTCAAGAATCTCATGCAATTCCTGTGAGGATTTTGATTTAACATCAGCTATATCCATCGCGACTCCATTTAAACTATGATTTGATATAAATTTACATTTTACAGGAAGCTTAGTAATTGCTTTCTCAAGTGCCAATCTTGCCAAATGCATGGGAATATCATTACTAATTTCAAACAACACCCTACCAGGTTTAGCCTTAAATACCCAAAATTCAACAATACCTTTTCCTTTACCCATCCGCACATCCGCTGGTTTTTTACTAACAGGAGTATCAGGAAAAATTCTTATCCATACTTTACCAGAACGTTTCAACGTTCTAGATATCACACGCTTCACAGTTTCAATATGCTTAGACTGAATCCTACCTGCCCCTATAGCTTTTAAGCCATAATCTCCAAAATATAGTACGCTACCACCTTTTGTATTACCCTTAACTCGCCCTTTAAACACTTTTCTATATTTACTCTTTCTAGGGACAAACACTTCAATACACCTTAATTAACAATATAAACTCAAACTTTAACTCCTATAATGCCATATATAGTCTTTGCTTCACTAAAAGCATAATCTATATTAGCACGTAAAGTGTGTAAAGGCAACCGACCTTCTTTATACCATTCAGTACGAGCTATCTCAGCTCCACCGAGACGTCCAGAATAACTTACCTTAATACCCCCCCCCCCCCCCCTCCCATTCTTAAACAACTTTGAATAGCTTTTTTCATTGCTCTTCTGAATGAAACCCGTTTTTCCAACTGTTGTACTATACTGCTTGATATTAAAGTTGCATCTATTTCAGGCCTCTTTATTCCTACCACATTAACTTCCACACTATTCTTTACTTTTTCAGCTATCTTTTGTTTTACCTTTTCAATATCTGAGCCTTTCTTATCTATTATTACTCCAGGTCTAGAAGAGTGTTTTGTTACAGACACTAAAACAACTTTACGCTCTATAATTATTTTGGAAAGACCAGCATGTTTAAAAGACTCATTTATGTAACTGCGAATAGATAAATCCTAATGCAACTTCTATTTGTAATCATTATTAGCATACCAAACAGAATCCCAGGTATAAGTATTTATTTTTAACCTAAAACTTATAGGATTAACCTTTTGCCCCATATTTTACGCTTTCCTCACTAATTTTATACTTTTGCAAATCATACAATTTCCTCTAACTTTATAGTTATGTTGCTATAATGCTTTCTAACTCTGTTAGCCTTACCCATAGCTTTTGGATATACTCTACGTAAAGTAAAAGACTTGCCCACCAAAATTTCCTTTATATATAGATTGTCGATATCCAATCCATAATTATATTGAGCATTAGCAATTGCAGAATTTAATACATTTCCTATAAGACCAGCAGCCTTCTTTTCACAAAACCTCAACTGCACAGTAGCAAAAGAAACTTTTTTATTTTTTTAATATATTTTTTTAAGCTTAATTTCCCGACAAAGGTGGTCCTAAGACCCGAACCGGCGCCTACGGCTGCCCGATCTCCATTTACGGCCAGGGCCGATTTTGATTTTCCATCCCGATATTTATCTTAGCGATTGAGGAAAACCCTGGAAGACCTCAATCAGGATGGCCGTGGAAGGCAAGCCCTCCACTACCGCTCTCCATGGCAAACCACAGAATAAATAAACTGCGGCTGACGGGGATCGAACCCGGGACGTTTGCGCCACGAGCCAGACACTTACCCGCTGCACCATGGAGGCGAGAAACCTTTTTATTGCGTACTAAATTAGCAACAAAATCTGCTTACGAGGAGTTGATTTCAAAACTTTAGAACTAGCCCACTGCACACTTTCTTTTCATACTAACTACCTTCTTGCCGCCTTTTTATCACCACTATGGCCAGTAAACTTACGAGTAGGTGAAATTCATCAGACTTATGACCTATCATATTCTGATCATCAATATTAACAGGAATATAATCTTTACCATTATAAACAGCAAATTTTAAACCTAAACAATTAGGAAGAATTACAGAAGCCCTAGAATGAATTTTTATCACCATATTAATAGAACCCTTCTTTAAAGTTCTGTTCACCAATTTTAGCACAGAAGGATGACAAAAAGGCGGCTTCCACACAGATCTACTCATTAAACTAACCTTTAAACCGTTTTATATATTTATTACAAATTTTTTTTCTTTTCCGAGTTTTCTTCCCTTTTGCCGCAACACCCCAAGGAGTAACAAACAGGATGACGTTCACCAGAAGTCTTTCCTTCTCCCCCTCCATGAGGATGATCTACCGGTTTCATAGCAACTCCACGAACAGTAGGCCTAACTCCTAACCACCTATTCCTTCCGACTTTAGCCAATTTTCTATTTTTACGATCAGGCTTAGACACTACACCGATAGTAGCCTTACAGGAAGATAAAATCAACCTAACTTGATCAGACCTTAACCGTAATAAAACATAATCACCGTCACAACCAACAATTTGCGCATAACAACCAGCAGCCCGGGCAATTGCACCACCACTATTCGGCTTCAGCTCAACACCATGAACAAAAGAACCAACAGGTATATGCTTCAACGATAAATAATTACCTGGCAATATATCAGCACCATTTCCTGACATCACAATATCACCAGGTTTTAAGTTTTGCGGCGCTAGTATATAAGACTTAGTATTATCGCCCTTATACGATATCAATGCTAGAAACCCACTCCTATTTGGATCATATTCTATTTTTTTCAACTATGCCTTGATCACTTCTATTACGTTTAAAATCTATAATTCTATACTTTTTTTTTATGACCACCACCCTTATGGCGAGTTGTAACTCTACCGCGATTATTTCTTCCACCATTTTACCAAATACAAGAGATTTTTCTGGCTTATCTTTTGATAAACCAGCCTTACTTACAAATACAGTTCCACGAGAAGACGGGTGACAGAATTAAGAAATTTTATACCCATATTAAACACTCATTATATCTAATTTTTGACCATCTACTAAAGAAAAATAAACCTTATTTTTTCGTTTTTTATAAACAACCACACCTCTAAAGCGACTACGCTTTGATTTGATTCTAAAAACATTTATAGAGGAAACTTTAACATTAAATAGAGACTCGATTGTCAACTTTATTTTATGCTTATTTACATTTAAGAAAACATACAAAGAATATTTATTAAACTTCTCTCTCAGAAAATAGGCTTTTTCCGTAACTATAGGATATTTTATTATATTATTTTATTTAATCTTAACAATCTACCTTCAAGATGTTTTAAAGCATCACTCGTCAACATTATGCATTCATGATTTAATATATCAAAGACATTTAATCCAATAGGCTTAATTAAGTTCACATGATACAGATTCTTAGTAGCACGCGTCAAATCATCTCCATAATTACCAACTATCAAAAAGGAATAAAATTCAAAATTTTTAATATACTTACATATTTCAGACGTTTTCTTCACATCAACATTTAAATTATCAAGAACGACCACTTGATTATTAGAATATTTTAGAGATAAAGCAATTTTTAAACCAAGTTTGCGTACTTTTTTTATTTAGAGAATAGGTATGACTCCTAACAACAGGACCAAAAATAACTCCACCACCCCTAAATTGAGAAGACCGTAAGCTCCCCTGCCTTGCCCTACTAGTGCGTTTTTGACTATAAGGCTTAGCCGTTGTACCAGAGACGTCACTGATGCCTTTTGTTTTATGGACACCAGTCCTTCTTTTTGCTAATTGCCATCTAACTATATCATGCAAAATACTCAAGTTTCTCTTAACATAAAATATCAAAGGTTTAAGCTGAGTAACACCCACATTACCACTAGATATTAACTAATGTACATTCCATAACTAACTTACCAAACCTCTAGCATTACCATCACTTACGTCCAACAGCAGACCTACTGGAAAAGGAACATCTTTATGCAAAGGCTTTTTAACTGCATCCCTAACAAAAATGTAAGAATTTCTAAATCCAGGAATATTATTACCTTTCACAGCAATTATACTATTTTTATAATCAATAGTTAATACCCTCATATTCTGCACAGTCACTCTGCTACTACCCAAATGACCAGCCATTTTTCTACCTTTAAATACTCTACCAGGATCCTGACATTGACCAGTAGAACCTTGCGACCTATGAGCAATAGAAGCACCATGAGATGCTCTGAGCCCACTGAAATTATACCGCTTCATTACACCAATAAACCCTTTGCCTACAGAATAACCCGTAATATCAAGATATTGACAACCACAAAATGGTTAACGCCTACTTTTTAACCACACTCTATTCCTGAGAGAACACTCAATCTACTCTCATATAATTTACACCTACTACTTATTCCTCTCTTCTTCAAATATTCCAATTGAGGCTTCGCAGCATTTTTAAAATCCCCACTACCAAAACTAACTGAATTGCAACCATACGTTTTTTTTTATCTTGCTCTTTTACATCAATAACGTAAGTTTCGTTGAGTACAATCAAGTTACAGCCACACGACCATCATTAGAGTATATAGCAACATTTTTCATTAATAAACCAATTCTTTTCAGCGAATTTGTCCTCTTCATTTTTTTCTCCTAAACATTAACCTTCTTGATTTTTTTAATCAACTTCTACTCCAGGAAGAGGAGATGGAAAAGATGAACTCCCAAGCATCTGCATTATAGTAGGAGTAGGATTATATAAAACAATCAAACACTTAAAAGTTCTCCGTTCAAATTGCTCGCGAGATTTTTTATAAACGTGAGGAGACCTATTAACGTTAAATTTAAAATTCCTCTTTGGCAAATCAACCGGACCTGACAGCCCTGCACCAGAATGCTTTAAGTTATCCTTAAACTCACGTACAAACTTTCTAATATATTCCTCTAATCTTGAACAATCAAAAGCTTCTATCATAATGTGTATCTCTTTCTTCATATCAATTACCACATTTTCTCCAAAATTTCGGAAGCAAAACCAGAATCAACAGTTCTACCACCTTCTCTTATTGCAAAATGTAATCCCTTATCCATCGCTATCGATGTCTGCAATTCCACTTCTACACTTACATTATCACCTGGCATTACCATATCCTTCCCCTCCGGCAATTTTATACTTCCTGTTACATCTGTTGTAGTTCTTATATAAAACTGTGACTGGTAATTCGCAAAAAATGGCGTATGCCTCCCCCCCTCTTCTTTCTTTAATATGTAGACTTCAGCCTTGAATTTTTTGTGCGGCGTTATTGTTCCTGGTTTTGCTAATACCTGACCTCTCTCTACTTCTTCTCTCTTTGTTCCCCTAAGCAATATTCCTACATTGAGTCCTGCTCTACCCTTATACAGCAACTTCTTAAACATCTCAACACCAGTACATATCGTCTTTTGCGTCGCTCTCAGACCTACTATCTCTATCTCATCACCTGGCTTTGCCTCCCCATCTCTATTCTTCCTGTTACCACTGAACCACGCCCCGATATCGAAAATACATCCTCTATCGGCATTAAAAATGGTTAATCCACAGGCCTTTTTGGATCTGGTACATATTCATCTAATGCTTTCATCAATTTATCTATTGACTTTTTTCTATATTCACCATCTTCATCTCCTTCCAATGCTTTCAATGCTGAACCCACAACAAATGACACTTCATCTCCAGGAAAGCCATACGTAGGTAACAATTCTCTAACTTCTATCTCTATCAAACCTATCATATCGTGATCAGCAACATCAGCTTTATTTATATATACAACAATATACTTAACACCTATTTCCTTTGCGAGTAATATATGCTCTCTTGTTTGCGGCATCGATCCGTCAACTCCAGACACTACCAATATTGCCGCATCCTTCTGTGCTGATTCTACTATCATGTTTTTTACATAGTCAGCGTGCCAAGGACAATCAACATGTGCATAATGTCTCTTTTCTGTCTGATAGACATGATTCAACATGCGCTGTTGCTATCGTTATTCCTCTTTTCCTCTCTTCCGGTGCTTCATCTATTTGATCGTACGCTACATAACTCCCATAATACTTCGTCGCCGCCACCGTTAATGTCGTTTTTCCATGGTCTACATGCCCAATTGTTCCTTCATTCAAATGCGGCTTGCCAAATGCTTCTACTATTTGTGTCATAACCATTACCTCTAATTATACTTTAACCCATCAACTACATACTGTGGCACCTGCTCATAACAAGAAAAATGCATACTATATTGAGCTCTTCCTTGAGATATAGAACGCAAGACATATATATAACCATACTTGCAAGAGTTACTGAAGCAAGGATTATAGCACTATTTTATTGCGTGTCTCCATACTCGAAACTTGCCCTCTTCTACTATTTACATCACCTATAATATCATCCATGTATTCTTCAGGTGTAATAATTTCAACTTTCATTATGGGTTCTAACATCTTTGGACCAGCTTTATTTGCCATCTCTTTAAAAGCACCTTTAGCAGCTAGTTCAAAAGCTAAAGGACTTGAATCAACTTCATGGAAGGCACCATCAATAAGAGTAGCCTTGAAATCAATAACCGGAAAGCCAGAGATCACCCCCCTTCTTTTATCAACTCCAAGCCATTTTGCACACCAGGAATATATTCTTTTGGAATTGCACCACCTACAATCTTACTTTCAAATTGAAATCCAGAACCAGGTTCAAGAGGTTCAAACAAAATCTTTACTTTAGCAAACTGACCAGCCCCACCTGATTGTTTTTTTTGTGGGTGTAATCAATTTCAACGGATTTAGTAATAGTCTCACGATACGCAACTTGAGGCGCACCAACATTAACATCAACATTAAAATTCACGTTTTACTCTACATGTAAAAATTTCAAGATGCAGTTTACCCATACCTTTCAATATAGTTTGACACTTTCTGCATTTACTGACATTCTCAAAGAAGGATCTTCCGCAACTAATCTATTTAAAGCAACGCCTACTTTTTCCTGTTCCGAAGTAGTTTTAGGCTCCACAGCAATTTCAATAACAGGTTCAGGAAATTCCATAAGTTCTAATAGTATAGGAAAATCATGTGAGCATAAAGTGTCACCAGTAACTGGTTTTTTTTTAATCCCACTAAAGCAACTATATTTCCGACTTTAGCCTCATTTATATCCTCTCTGTTATTTGCCTGCATAAGCAGCATTCTACCAATTCCTTCAGTCTCATTTTTCCCGCGTTCAACACAATAGATTTAGACTTCAACCTACCAGAATAAATACGAACAAACGTTAAGCTGCCCACAAATTTATCTGTCATCACTTTAAATGCAAGAGCAACAAATTTTACTTGCTCTGAAGGCTTAATCACAACTTTCTTTTCCAAATCTTTAGGATCAATTCCAACAATTTCATCAACATCAATAGGAGAAGGCAAGAAATCAATTATACTGTCTAAAAGTGGTTGTACGCCTTTATTTTTAAACGCTGATCCACATAACACTGGAACAAATGTTCCTTTAATAGTTCCACTTCTCACACATCTTTTCAGCAAATCTACTGACAGTCGTTAGATTCAAAATAAGTATTCATTGCTTCATCATCCATTCCAGCCGCAGCGTCTAACAAAAGATTTCGGTACTCTTGAGCCTTCTCAAGCAAATCAGAAGGAATACCTTCATAGAAAAATTTAGCATCTAACGTCTCTTCCTCCCATTCAATCGCCTTCATAGAGATAAGATCTACTATGCCCCTAAAATCTTTCTCACTTCCTATTGGCAGTTGGCCACCAAAGGCACCGCCCAAAGCTTACTTTTAATCATATCAACACATCGATAAAAATTGCCCGCTATTCTATCCATTTTGTTGACAAAACAGATACGAGGGACATTATACTTATCAGCTTGACGCCAAACTGTCTCAGATTGTGTAATAATTTTATGTGTATTTCATGTGGATCTATAACTTACCATAAAAACTGTTAAGAAGTTATTAGTAATATTTCAAAATACAGATAGTAATTTATTACATATATTTACATTTTTTGAGGAAATCAAATTAACATTTTATAATGCGTGTTGCATCCTAAAGAAGCTACAGTTATACCATCTTGTAAACAAAGTAGTGATGATAAGAACTTTGAGTTCAAATTCCTTCAGATTGAGGTTCAGCCCCCGCAACTCCACCAAATACAGCAACCGCACCATCTAAAACTCTTAAAGATCTTTCAACCTCGACAGTAAAGACAAGGTGCCCAGGAGTGTCTATTATATTGACTCTATGACATTCCAAAAACAAGTTGTTGCAGCAGATGTGATTGTAATACCACGTTCTTTTTCCTGCTCCATCCAATCCATAGAAGCTGCACCATCATGCACTTCACCAATTCTATTTTGGTATTTTGCCAGTATAAAATAAAATACGCTTTGTTGTGATAGTTTTACCAGCATCTACTATGAGCCATTATACCTATATTTCTGTATTTAGATATATTAATTTTCACATCACCATCAATTAGCCAATATCAAAAACGAAGATGAGAAAAAGCTTTATTAGCTTCGGTCATCTTATATTTTTCTTCACACATCTTAAATGCACCACCACGCTTATTATAAGCATCTATTATTTTTTTCTATTATTTCGGCTTTAGCAATCCACCTTAATGCTAAAGAAGTTGCTCTATCTTTTCTCACTTCAACCGGCACTTGATAAGTTGCACCACCAACACGACGAGAATGCACTTCTATAGAAGGTGTAACATTTTCTACCGCTGTTTCAAAAATCGATATTCCACTTTCTCTCTCTCTCTCTCTCATCTATTTTTTCTCAGCTAAAGATAAAGCACCGCAGTGGATTGTTTTAACACATCATAATCACATTAATGAAACGCATTAACAAAACACTACCGTACATGAATCAGGACTTATCTCTCTCCTTCTTGCTTTATTCCGACGGGCCATAAACTTTAACTAGTTTTCTTTACACCATATTTTGAGCGAGCTTTCTTTCGATTTTGCACACCACGCAGACCCGGTAAATCCTTAACACGCCCACCACGTATCAAAACGACAGAGTGCTCTTGTAAATTATGGCCTTCACCAGATATATAAGCTGTCACCTCACCATACTTACTAACTCTTACTCTAGCTACCTTACGTAATGCTGAGTTGGGTTTCCAAGGAGTCGTTGTATACACTTTAGTGCAAACACCCCTCCTCTGAGGAATACTTCCCCCCAAAGCAGGCGCCTTTTTCTTACAGGACAATTTTAACCTGCCCTTATGTACTAACTGATTTATCGTAGGCATATATTAAAATCTCAAGCTCATAAAAATAACTTAAGTTCCAGTTATAAAATAATAAACCCCAATAGTCAATATAAAAATAAACATTATTATTCTAATAATTTAGCTCAACTCCTATGATTGTTACCTAATGAAAATTCTAGGAAATCTTTTAAAACCTAGATGACATTTGCTTGGTGAAAGCACGAGAAACCTATCAGACTTAGACCTCTTGATAGCATTTCCTGAGCTTGAGAACACAATTTTTTTCTGTACTGATTTCACTACCATAAAATATATATGGTCAATACGATTAATCGCTCTAAATGAGATTGAAAGATGAAGGTATCCTTATAGCTACCTAAAAGTACGGTGATAAAAACTTAATTCTTTCTTTGTTTACCAAAAATCAAGAAAAGAGCAGGGGATTAACTAGGCTAACAAATGCTAGCAACTATACGTTTCAAATAAGCAATCTATTACACACAGAATGGAGCGCCAAGCTACCAGAATATCTAGGATTTTTTAAGTGCGAATTGATCGAATCGCCATCCCATTATTTCTTTCAGGACAGGTTAAAAAGCATCGCTATTGTTGCTTTATCTTCAATATTAGAGAAAGTGCTTCCAGAAAGCGAATCTTGCGCTGTACTGTATGATAATTATTGATATTTCATCGATGTAATTAAGCACGATAATTGGCAAGGTCATTACCTCAACTTAGAGCTTTTGCTTCTTACATAACTTGGTTTAAGTTAGACCTGTCCAAGTGTGCTGTAACAGGCACTCAGGAAGATTTACAATTTATTTCTTCAAAAACCGGCAGAGCGGTATCAATAAAGCAGGAGATTATTACGCAGATAAATTACTACCTTTTCCACAAATGTTGCATGACGTATATAATAACACCTTGCAAAACAGCTACTCATATCAAGAATTTCAGCTAAACCTGCAAGTCACAGGGTATTTCTTAAATTAGCATCTATTATCGAAGTTAAATATAAAATTTCCAGAGCCAAGAAAACTCATGATTTCGCTTTTATAGACTTCTTGCATTTTTGGCAGAAGGTAAAAACGAAAAATTCCTTGACAACCCCCACCAATTTCATTATAATAACAATGAAGCTAATTATTTTTCTTCTCTGTACAGATTAAATGACAAAAAAATTTAGTATATCTGGCGTCTCATGTTTAATTTTTTGCATTCTCATGTCTTTTACATTGTTGTCTACATTAACGACTAGTGCTGTGAATTGCGCCTATTTGGGCGCTTAAAAAGATTAAAAAACGTCAACTGATAAAATGATAGTGAATAACTAGCTGCCAAAGGTTTCTTTTGTCTTTTTTTCTCTTTAGTAAATTTCTTAACGTTTATAATTGAGACTTCAAAAGCTACTGAGTCACGGTTATTAGACGTTTAGAATAAGAGAACGCCATGTTTGAAAGTTAAATGTAAATAACTAGCGACCCACGGGGATTCTTTGCCTTTTTCTTCATTTGTTAAATTTCTTAAATTTTATAGCTAAAACAATTCAAAAGAGATGTCATTTCAGCACTTGATCCAACCTTTATTATTTGGTTAAAATTAAGTTTCCTGGATCCCAGTAAGCATGATTGCAGGGTTAAATAAAAAATTACCCCGTTAAACTTTGAAGAACATTGTAACAAGAACGTCTTTGAAGCTTTACTCCAAATTTAACAAACTGTAATTCTCGATAATGCTGCATTCAAATCATAATGTTCGTGCAAACAGGTTGCTTAAATCCGTATTATTATTTAGTATATAAAACATGACTATTAAAAAGCTTAATCTACATTTAGTATCAGATTCAAGTAGTGAAACTGTTATATCAGTTACAAAATCAGCTCTAGAGCACTTTCATTCTGTGGAAACAATTGAGTATGTTTGGTCTTTTGTGATAGAAGATGAACAAATTGATAAAATTTTGGAGGAAGTCAATAGAAAAAGTGATGAACACCACTTCGTTATATGCACCATTACTGATGATGAGCTAAGAAAGTACCTAAAAGATAACTGTATAAAATTGAAAATTCCCTATAGAACAATATTATCACATATTATTAGAGAAATTTCTTCCTATCTTGAAATTGAAAAAGACGAAAAACTCGACTTACATACTGAAATAAATAATGAATATTTTCAGCGCATTGACGCAATAAATTACACTATTAATCATGATGACGGACAAAATATTCAAGATATCGATAAAGCAGATATAATCTTGATTATAGTTTCACGTACATCAAAATCTCCTACCAGTATGTATTTAGCTTATCGGAGCTATAGGGCTGCAAATCTTCCTTTTGTTAGTGAGGTACCCTTCTATGTTGACTTGACAAAGTTAAGGAATAAACTGACAATAGGACTAACAATAGATGCAATTAGGCTGGCGGAAATACGCAAAAATAGACTTACTTCAATTAACAACGAAAATAATAATGTATATGCCGATCCCAAGAAAGTAGAAAAGGAAATTAAAAAAGCAGAGGAACGTTTTAAGCTAAACAATTTTCCAATTATTGATGTCACGCAAAAGTCGATTGAGTAAGTATCAGCAACGATTATAGAATATTTTAATAGAATGTGAGAAATTTATCAATTGACTAACTCTTTTTAAGTAACCATAATATAAAGTAATTTGGTTCTCGTTATAGGTATGAAAGTTAAAGGCTCACTAAAGTCCCATCGCAGCAGAGATAAAAACTGTAAAGTTGTGAGAAGGGGTGGTAAGGTTTATGTTATAAATAAAGTAAAGCCAAAGTGTAAAACTCGCCAGGGCGCTTAAGTTTTGAGACATAAGGGGGAGTTACGGTAGTGGTTTATTTCGAATATAAGTGCTTAGTCTCCCATAAATGGTGTAGCTGGGGTATTTAGTCTTTTGTTCAGCTTTTCATGTTATATGTTTTTTAATTTCTTATATGTGAAAGTATGGTGGTTGAGTCTAGGAAGAAGAAAAAGTTACTGTGTTTAAACATAGCTTTGCTTATTTTTTCTCTTACACTATATTTCAGCATTAACACAATCACAGGTAAACGTGGCTTATTAGTATTAATGGACTTAAAAAAAGAGATTGAGTACAATAAATCTTTGCTAAAGAATATATCTTTTGAAAGGGAAAAGTTGAGTAATAAAGTATTTGGCTTATATGAAAAAAGCTTAGATTTGGATCTGCTTGAACAAGCAAAAAATCCTTTGGGTTATGTGAGTCCTAAAGAGGTAATGGTTGTTCTTGATTCGTTATAGCAACATCTTTAACAAAAAAAAAACTGCTATAATCCAGGTGCAAGTATTATAAACGAGATGAAAGTGAAAAATATCTTATTAGCACTCTTAATTCAGGCTATGTTTGGGTTGTCATCATTTGCGGCTGATCTTATTTTGCTTAACTGTATTGAAACTCCAGAGATTTATGACCTTGATGTAAGACCAAAAAGCTTTAACTCCTCAAATAATTTAATAAGGAAATAATTTAAGAAGGAAACCTGGCTCTCCAGGTAGTGCAATAGGAGAATTCATAAATATAGTGGGTAGAATTACTGATGTAAACTGTTTTTGCCAATACAAAATGCTGCGGTTTCTATATAGCACGCAAATTCACACGGCGTGAATCAATATGATGAAAATGTGGAGAATGATAAACTTGATCCGAATTTTGCCGGGTCAGGAAGGTTTATAGTGAATAACCTTGGCTATTATAACTTTATTTCAATAGCACCTGTTAAAATTAGCGATAGAGCTCCACACATCAACTTTTTGGTTCAGCATCCAGATTTTCCAGAATTTACAACACAAATGTTTTTTACTGACCATAATTGCGACAACTGTGCTGATTCTGCTCTTGGAAATTTTATTGATAACGGGTTTGCAAGCCTTCTGATAGCACCATTTACTTATAATGATCGAGCCATTAAGACCTAAACATTTAATATTACTTTAGGTGGGTATAACAAGTTTTCTAGTAAAAGTTAAAACCCTTGCACATCAGGGAGTTCATAGTAGTCTTAAGCGCTATTGTACTTAAAATGTATATGAAAAACATCTTACTAATGTTTTTACTATATTTTAAGTACAGTTTACAATTGTTTGTAATGGTGATGTCAACGATGAAGATAACAATTTCTAAGGCTTTACCTGGTTTTGAAACGCTTGTAGTAGGTTTGTTTGAAAATGATGAATTTATAAGTAACGTTAAGGTTTTACAAGATAAGCAAATTATAGATAACATCAAAAGATTTAATGATTTCAATAGAGGTTTTGGTGAATTTTTTTCCATTACTTCATCAGAGGGAAAGAATGTTGTAGTTGCTGGGCTTGGCAAGAGAGATGAAAACAAAGAATTAAATATTGGCGGAGAAATATATTGCGAACTAAGCATATTAAAAATCAAGCGAGCGGCAATTTCAATCGAAGGCAATGCAGCAAATGTTGCATACGGCGCATTTCTGTGTAGTTTTAAGTTTGATAAGTATAAAACCAAAAAGGATGAAAAAGTTACAGAAGTAGAGGAGATTACAGTGCTAGCGAAATATGAGCAATTCAGTAGTGCTGAAAAATCATTTGAGAGTTTAAGACAGGAAGGTGAAGGCATATTTCTTGCACACACACACACACACACATGTGCTCTTACTACTGAACAACATAATGTTTTATATCCAGAATCCTATGCTGATTATATAAAAACCGAAATCACTAAGCTTGGCCTTGAAATCGAAGTGCTTGGTAAGAAGCAGATGGAAGAGAAAAAAAATGGGAGCATTGCTTGGGGTAGCACAAGGGAGTAGTAAAGAGTCAAAATTAGTAGTGATCAAATGGAATGGAGCTTCCAAGGAACAAAAGTCTGTAGCTTTTGTGGGTGAAGGTATAACGTTTGATACTGGAGGAGTGTCACTCAAGCCTTCGCGTGGCATGGAGTCAATGAAATATGACATGGCAGGTTCTGCTACTGTGGTTGGGGTGATGCGTACTCTAGCGGGACGAAAGGCGCAAGTAAATGCGGTCGGCGTGGTTGCACTTGCAGAAAATGCAGTGGACGGTAATGCTCAAAGACCAAGTGATGTAGTAACTTCGATGTCTGGGCAGACAATAGAGGTATTAAACACCGATGCAGAAGGAAGGCTCATACTTGCAGATGCCTTGTGGTATACGCAGGACAGATTCTCACCTAAGTTAATGGTTGATCTTGCAACTTTAACTGGTGCTATAGTGGTTGCACTTGGAAATAATGAATATGCAGGTCTTTTTTCCAATAATGATGAATTAGCAAATCGTCTTATCGATGTAGGAAATGAAGTAAACGAGAAGTTGTGGCGTTTTCCTATGAATGAGACTTACATAAAATTATCGATTCGCCGATTTCCGATGTTGAAAACATCGCTTCTGCAGGCTCTGGAGGAGATAGCATAATGACCGCACAAATTTTACAGTGTTTTTTAAATGAAACTTGCTGGGCACATTTAGACATTGCAGGCACGGCTTGGCATGAAAAAGGCACTGATATTTCTCCAAGAGGGGCAGTAGGTTTTGGCGTAAGATTTGCTCAATAAATTGGTTGAGAAGTACTGCGAATAGGTTTTAGTTGTTGATGGGATTTTTGTTAGGAAATAACGCTCCATATACCTATATTAATATTCACTAGAGTTAGGCTAGTTATCGATAGTGAGAACTGGTATAACGTCTCTATACATCTGGTGAGTTTATGAATAACCTGAAATAATTTCGCATTAACTTAAGGAGTTATTATAACGTTTGTTCAATTACTTAATAGAGAATTAGATGATTTGCATTTATTGAAACATCAGTTTTATCAATCATGGAATGAGGGAAATTTGAGTCTTGAAGATCTACAAGTTTATGCAACGGAAAAATATCATCACGTTGCTGAATTTCCTCGTTATATCAGTGGTATACATTTCTTGTGCCTAAATCTGAAAGCATGACAAGTTTTACTTGGTAATTTAATAGAAGAAGAGAAAGGTGATGAGAATCATCCAGAGTTATGGCAACGTTTCGCTGAAGGGATTAGCGTTACGCGATCTGATCTTCGTGGAGAGGCACAGATTAAGGAGACACAAGAATTAGTTGACGGCTACTTTGACATTGTGATATCAGGCTTTGCAATGAGAATTGGTGCTTTGTACGCCTACGAACGTCAAACTCCAGAGGTTTCTAAGTCTAAAATTGAAAGTCTGAAAAAGCACTATTCAATAGACGATGAGCGCTCTCTCCAATTTTTTACTGTTCACATGGATGCTGATGAATGGCACTCTGAGGAGTGTGCAAACCTTATTGCAGATTTAAATGAAGAAGACCAAGGGAAATTATGCAAGGTGCTAAAAAGGAGCAAAGCTTTTATTGAGTTTTCTTGATGGAATGATGATGCAAGCTGTTAGAGGTTGTATATCAAGAAAGGGGGAAGAAACTTCTTTTGAATAACTTAGTGGGCTTCGGAAAAATTGTAAGCTAGAGAATAAGTATTGGAGTTAAATACAAAACCATTGTGTAGCCTTCTTATCCATGATTTACGGCTTTGTGTTCATTTAGGATATAGCGCAGAAGAGAAATTTTATCCTCAATTAGTGAGTATTAATGTTGATTTTACCTTTAAGTCTCCTCCTGTAGGGATTATAACTGATCGACTTGAAGATACTATCTGCTATCTAGAAGTAGTGCAGAATATTAAATCTCTTGCTCAAAGCAAGCAATTCAATTTAATCGAGCATTTAACTCATGACATATACAGAACCATTAGTAACCATTTGATGCAGAAATAGCATATTATTTCTTTTATAAGAGTAACTACTCACAAAGTTGCGCCGCGCGTTCCCGATGTGCATGGAGGTGTCATCTTTACTTATTGTAATGCACTGCAAGAACAGGAAGATAACTGATGATTTACATTTCTATAGGCTCAAATTTGGGAAATCATCTTTCTAATTTACAAAAGGCTGTAGAATTACTAAAAAAGCGCTATTTTAAAGATTTAAAATCTTCAATTGTTCTGGAAACTCAGGCTATTTTACCAAGTGATTCTCCACCTGAGTGGGATAAACCATTTCTCAACATGGTTGTGTATGGAAGTTGTGCTGTTTCTCCTGAAGAGTTATTAAAATGCCTTAAACAAATTGAATGTGACATCGGCTGTTCACGAGTTCATGAGAAATGGGCACCTCGCGTTATTGATTTGGATATTTTGTTATGGGATGATCTAACACTCGATACACCCTATCTTAGGACTCCTCACACAGAATTGTTCAACAGACCATTTTTGCTTCACTTAATGGCAATGCCTATGGCGATGGTTAACGAGGCGTTTAGTACTATTGCTAACATTTAAGATTGCTTTTCAAAGAGTTTTACGCTTTCACCAAAGCTTATGGGTATCAATATTACTCCTGATTCATTTTCAGATGGTGGTCTTTACTATGATGTGGATCAAGCAACTAAGCAGGCATTGCAACTGATATCAGATGGTGCAAGTATAGTTGATCTTGGTGCTTAATCAACAAGACCTGGATCTTCGATACAAACCCCAAAGTAAGAATATGCACGTTTAAAACCAGTACTTGATAATCTTAGTCATTATATGGAAGCTGGTGATATTAAAGTCAGCATTGATAGTTTCTGGCCAGATGTTATTTTGAATGTTTTAGAACACTACAACATTGCCTGGGTAAATGATCAAAAAGGAGCTCTAGATAATTATACCTTAAAAGCAATTGCTAGCAGTGGGTGCAGTATCTTTATTATGCATTCACTTTCGATACCACTACGTAAGGATCACACTATTCCGCATGACACTGACCCAATTGATATCCTAAATAATTGGGAAGAGAAGAGCATTAACAAATTACTAGCTCAAGGTTTTGATGAAAGTTCAATAATTATTGATCCTGGAATTGGTTTTGGAAAATCTATGTACCAAAATATCCAGATTTTACGCAGTATGGAAACTTTACAAAATTTTGGCTGTAAGGTTTTAGTTGGCCATTCTAGAAAGTCATTTATTTCTTATTTTTCCACAGAGCCTATTCCTGACCGAGATTTAGAAACAATTGCTACATCAGCTATACTACAAAATAAGATTGATTTCCTCCGAGTGCATAATATGAGGGATCACATGCAATTTTTTGTAACTCAAGCTGCCTTAAAAGGATGAAGATTATTGGAATTATGGCTCAGGGAGTGATTGGAACAAATAATAGTCTGCCCTGGCATTATCCAAGTGAGTTTAAACATTTTTATCAAGTGACTGACAAACAAGTTATTGTTATGGGAAGAAAGACATTTGAAACGATGCCTCAAAGCATATTAAAGAATTGTATTCCTATTGCTTTCTCTCGTAACAAGTTAAATTCTTGTTTTAATAAAAGTCTAGAATGTACTATCGTTTCTTCTATGCAAGAATTTCTGTCGATTCAAAGACGTTCTCAAGTCTTTGTGATTGGTGGAGCGCAGATTGTGGATCTTTTTGTAGAGCATAACCTAATTTCAGAGTTTATTATGACTGAAATTCACAAACCTTATAAGAGTGATAATATTTCAACTTAACACTTCTTGATGGGTGGAATAAAACTACTCTTACCAAAACGCAAAATTATACTATATGTAGGTTAATACGTAATAAAGGTGAAAAAGAAATCGTGAAGCTCATTAGATTTCTTAACTGTAAATTATAAGCAATATAGACATACTGTAATTGCAGTTGAATGAGGGAGTCCATTGTTTTGGCACGAAGTAACAAATTAAGTAGAATAAGTTCTTCAAAAATAATTTAAACTTTTAAAGTAGGAATAGGTGGTGTCAGCATTTATTTCAGCAAGATGAAAAAATGATAACAATACTATAGCCATAACTTTATTATCTTTTGTTCACATTGCTGGCATTTACCTTTGGTTAAAATAAATGTCGACACTACCTAGGCTCTGTGAACAAAATTTTAGAGAAACCATATAAGAGCCCCGACAAAATTTTAAAAAACCCATAAAAACCTCAACTGTTTTACCGAATCTGGCAAAAATGCGGCTAAAATTTTTAATTTTACTGAAAAACACCCAATCATTGGATTTTCAATGACTTCACAAGATATTGACGCATATGAGGAAGTGGTTTCTTCATATCAGAAGGGATTAGAAAGAATTGAAAGTGCCTGCAATTTTGAACCATAGAAGAAGAAAAGACTTAAAGTTACTTTTGAGGTTGCTTTCACAGACAAAAAATCAGATACTGTAAAGCAAATAAGAAATATTCTGTTTTGAAAACACCCCTGCCTTTGATGCAAAAAAGCAGAGGTGACAATTTTAACCGCGGAACCTATTTGCCAGTTCCTTCACATTAATTTTAGATACCTCTGATAAAGATTCTTGTTTATGTGAAGCATCAGGTCTAACGCCTTTTTTGTCGTTACCTTTGGTAATAGAACACACTACAGTATCAACCTTTATATGCTTAATACTTGGATCCGATTGAATCCATGCTTTCTCTCGACTTTAGGCTCAATTCTCCTACCATCGCGTGTGACCATACACCTCTCTAGATTAAGGTCACGTTTACCAGGATCAGTATACCCATCTATATCGCTACATAAGAATGGACGAACTTTAAATCTGTCTGAACATTTACCTTCAAATAACATATCGTCAACAGTTGC